>NZ_JBPMLP010000055.1:0-10255 GCF_054026695.1 Thermosulfuriphilus sp. | reverse complement strand
TACTCCTGCAGAAAAACAGCCACTTCAGTCTCTGGTAGAAGGTCTCGGATCTTCAGGGCCCGATAGATGGCCGAAACTGAGCAGTTGTAATTCTCGTATTCTACCCCTGGGATGTTGTACTGAGGGGTGACGATTATGGCCACTTTTTGGGGAATGGCTTCGTCTGAAGGGCGGGCCAGAGAAGACCTGATGAAATTAGTCAAAAGACTCCGACGGGCCAGATCGCTATTTTTAACTACATTCTGGTAGACTCCATATTTGAAAAGCGAAAGTTCTTCCTGGCCGGGTTCATCAAATTCGGGGGCCAAAACAATAGCTCCCGCCTTCATCTCTATGGTCTCCACTGGGCGCTTAAGTTTAAGGGCCCCTGTAGGACAGGCCTTTTCGCAAAGACCGCATTCTGTACAGATATCCTCATCAAGGATGAAGACGTTTTCCCAGCCTACCTTGGGCAAGCAATAGATGGCTCGACGTTTCCCTTCAGCGGTTTGCTTTTCTTCAGGACAGGCTCGGATGCAGGCCTCGCATTCAGTGCAGGCAAAATTATTGACCAGAGGATCACGTTTTTTAAACTTTATCCGGAAACTTCCCGGCCGTCCCTTGATCTCCAGGAGCTGGGCATTGTAGAAGACCTCAAGAGCTCCCAAGCCAATGAACATCCTCTGGGGCATAACTCCACAGACCCAGCAAAAATCAAGGGGAAGCTGGGATAAAAGCTGGTTTCGATATTCATCTACATAGGCCCCTCGATTAAGAAGGATACATTTATAGCCCATCTTACCTAAGGCATAGGCCACTCTAAGCCCTGAAAGGCTGGTTCCATAGATGAGAACAGTGCTTTCCTTCTCTGCCATGGGCTCCCCCTGGTTGTTACCTTAGACTGGCCAGTGGCCGCTTTTAACTTTTGAACTCTTTGTTACCGGACCTAGGTAAACATAAGCCCAAGCCGACAGAGAAAGGCCGTCTCGGGTCGTTACAGAGACCAGGGTCCGTTGGTATTCCCGGCCTTCAAGTTGATCAAGGCTCTCAAGGAGTCTTTGGTTTACCTGGTAGAGTTCTCCGCAAACGGAGGCCCCCTCCTCAGGGACAATCCCTGGGTACCAGCTGATCTTATAGAGGGCATATCCTTTGAGGGTGGCCTTTCCCTGATATCGGGCCCCCTGAAGATAAGAGTGTAACTTGCCGCCTCTTTTCAAGGTGCCATAGACAAAGACCAGTTCAGCCACCATCTTCCCCCTAAAGGATGAGTTCTCGAGTCAGATTGGGACCGAGACTTTTTAGCTCTCTGGTGAAGTCCTGGACGATCTCGACAAACCTGGGACCCTCAGAGGCTGAAATCCAGGAGACTCTGACCCTCTGGGGTTCCAACCCCAAGGTCTCTAGAAGTTTTTTAACCATGGCCACCCGTCTCCGGGCATAGTAGTTACCTTTTTGATAATGGCAGTCACCAGGGTGACAACCGGCTATCAAGACTCCATCGGCTCCTTCTAAAAGGGCTTTGATCACAAAGACTGGATCCACCCGACTCGAGCACATCACTCGGATGATGTGGAATCCCGGAGGATATTTGAGTCGACTGATTCCGGCCAGATCTGCAGCCGTATAGGAGCACCAATTGCAGAGAAATCCGACTATCTTGGGGGGCTTGTTCATCCTTCCTCCTTCAATAGAGGATACCTTCGATCTCGGAAAGGATCTCCCGATCCCCAAAGCCTTTGACCTGTATGGCCTTATTGGGACAGAGGACCGCACAAAGACCACATCCTTATAGGAAATAGCCCCGTAGCTACAGATCGAAAGACACTGCCGGCAACCCACACAGATATCGGGATCGATGCTCGCCGTTGTAGGTTCAATTTCCACCTTACCCTTCATTATCAAAGACAGGGCTTGGCTGGCGGCAGCACTGGCTTGGGCCACGGTATCGGGGATGTCTTTCGGTCCCTGGCAGCAACCAGCAATAAAGATTCCTTCTGTGGCTGTGGCCACCGGGGCCAGTTTGGGGTGGAGTTCGTTTAGCCAGCCATCGGCATCCTGGGAGATTCCGGCCAAACGGGCAATCTCCTGAGAACCTTCGGCTGGCTCGAGTCCCACTGAAAGGATAACCATGTCTGCCGGTATACGCCGGAGACGGCCTGCCAAGGTATCTTCGGCAATGACAATGAGTTTTCCAAGTTCGTGTTTATAGAGAGCCGCATCAGTGACTTCGGCCACCCGGCCCCTGATGAAATGGACTCCTTCTTCTTGAAGTCGGTGATAAAACTCTTCGTAACCCTTCCCCGGAGAGCGGATATCAATATAGAACTCCCAGACATCAGCTCCGGTCTTTTCCCTGACCAGATGGGCAAATTTCATGGAATACATACAGCAGACCCGAGAACAGTAGCGATGAGTGTTTTCGTCTCTAGAACCTACACAGTGGATGATGGCCACAGTCTCTGGTCTTCGACCGTCACGGAGGCGAATCTCTCCGCCAGTAGGCCCAGAGGCATTGTTTAGCCTTTCAAATTCCAGGCTGGTATAGACTTCTGGAAGGCGTCCGTAGCCATAACGTTGGAGCCTTGAGGGATCAAAGGTCTTAAAGCCTGTGGCTACAATGATGGAGCCGACCTCGACCTCAATTTCTTTTTCCCGGTCTTGGTGATCGATAGCCTTGGCCTCACATACCTGAACACACTGGAGACACTCGCAACACCCGGCACAATCCAGACACCGGCCGGCTTCGGCTCGGGCTTTGTTTTCATCCAGACTGATTTCTACCTCCCTGAAGTCATGGATCCTTTCTTCAGGAGACCTCTTCAAAGGTTCGATAGGCTCTTGGGCCTGATGGGGTCTTTTAGCTAAGACCTCAGTGCTTGATACCGGCCGGCGCCTTTCCTCGAATTTGGTTTTTTGAAGATCTTGACCGCGAAGATAAGCGTCGATAAAAAAGGCGGCCCTTTTCCCCTGGGCGATGGCCCGGACGATACTTCCTCGTCCCTTAAGGATCTCTCCTCCGGCAAATATTCCTGGAATCGGGGTCAAAAGGGTACGAGAATCGGCCATGATTCCGCCATCGTCAGTTTTCTCAATCCCCAGGGCAGCAATGAGATCTTTATCAGGGGTCCGTTCTGGGGCCAGGATCACGGTATCCACCAAAGTGATAGATTTTGAACCTTCAACATGGATTGTGTTCTTCCGGCTGCTAGCTACTTGAGGCTGAGCCAATTTCTGATATTCCATGGCCGACAGACGGCCGTTTTCTCCTCTTAAAGAGATCGGAGAGACGAAAAACTCAAAGTGGACCCCTTCTTCTCGGGCAGCGGCCACCTCGGATGGCCAGGTGGAGATCTCCTTTTCCAAGCCCTGGCAGTAGATAGTTACTTCTTTGGCTCCGAGCCTTAAAGCACACCGTGCCGCCTCGATGGCTGTGTCTCCGCTACCGACAACGGCGACTCTCTGACCCACATCCGGTCTTTGATCGGTATTAATCCGTTTGAGAAACTCAAGGGCATAGTAAACCCCCGAGAGTTTCTCTCCAGCGTATCCCAGACGAGGCTCCTGCCAGCGGCCAATAGCTAGGAAAATGGCTCTAAAGTCCTTCTTGAGCTCGAAAAGACTCTGCCCGGAGATCCGCTGCCCACAGCGGATTTCTACTCCGGTCTGACGGATAAGTTCTATCTCCAGATTAAGGAGGTCCTTAGCTAGCTGATATTCAGAAATACCATAACGTAGCATTCCTCCTGGTTTTTCCTGGGCCTCAAAGATCGTAACCGGGTATCCAGCCAGGGCTAGATAGAAGGCACAGGCCAGTCCTGCCGGCCCAGAGCCGATCACGGCCACTCTTGAGGGCTTTTTCTTCTCAGGAAGGGGGAACGGAGATCGGGGGCCAAGGTTCTCATAATACCAATCGGCAACAAAGCGCTTTATGGCCCGGATTTGGATGGCCCCTCCGGCCCTCTGCCGGGTGCAACGTTTCTCGCAATAAGCCGGACAGAGCCTGCCTAAGGTTCCAGGGAGGATCACCTTTTCCATAATTTTGGCAAAGGCCTCTTGATACCTTCCCCGACTGGCCAGCCTAACATAGGCATGGGCATTTACCCCCGCCGGACAGGCCCCCCGACAAGGGCTTATTCCTGTTTTGTCTATGGTGGCTATGTTGGGGACTGCCTGAGGAAACGGTTTGTATATTGCCGGGCGAGATTTAAGCCCACAGTCGAACTCACTGGGCAGGGTTACGGGACAGACCTCAAAGCAGGCCCCACAGCCGGTACAACGCTCGGGGAAACATACCGGGCCTTCTGACGAATCCTGACCTTGAAATTACCCACATAGCCGGCAATTTCGTTTACCTCACTATAGGTAAGGAGCTTTATGTTTTCATGTTGGGCCACTGAGACCATTTTGGGGGTCAAGATGCAGGCAGCACAATCCAAGGTGGGGAAGGTCTTATCAAATCGGGCCATGTGTCCCCCTATTGAAGGTTCTCGTTCCACGAGATAGACCTCCTTACCAGAATCAGCCACATTAAGGCCAGCCTCTATTCCGGCAATCCCAGCCCCGATAACCATGACTCGATCTTTGATCTCCACCACTCGAGATGTTAGGGGATGGTGGTGGAGGACGCGATAAACAGCAGCCTTGACAAGGTCCTTGGCCTTTTGGGTGGCCGCGCTCCGATCATCGGTGACCCAGGAGACCTGTTCTCTGATAGAGGCCATCTGGAAGAGATAGGGATTAAGCCCAGCCTGAGCACAGGCTTTTCTGAAGGTCTTCTCGTGCATCCTGGGGGAGCAAGAAGCCACTACTATTCGGTTGAGACCTAATTTTTTTATGTCCTTGATAATCAACTCCTGGCCAACGTTAGAACACATAAACTTATAGTCTCGGGCAAGGAAGACGTGTTCGAGACCAGCAGCAAATTCCCTGACTTCCTCTACGTCTACAACTCCAGCAATATTGACCCCACAGTGGCAGATGTAGACTCCGATCCGTGGCTCCTTTCCTCTGTCCATGGGTTTCCTCCTAAAGCTCGCCGGCCACCTGGAGGGGGATGAGAAGTTTTTCAAAGCCCAGGCCCTCTTCGGGCAGTCCTAAGGCCAAACCGATCAATTGGCTGAAGAAGATCACCGGAAGATTCCGTCTGAGACCAGCCCGGAGTTGAAGGACTTCCAGATTGAATTGGCAGAGAGGACAGATAGTGACGATGAGATCAGCCCCTTTGTGTCTGGCCTCAAGGATAATCTTTTTTACCAGTCGTCGGGCGACATCTTCATGGGTTATAGCCTGAGCGGCCCCGCAACAAGCAGCTTTGGAGGAAAAATTGATCACTTCGGCCCCCAGGCTGAGAACCAAAGCATCGAGTCCTTGAGGATATTCGGCATCGTCTTCAACCCTCAGAGAGGGCCGACTATATTGACAACCGTAGTAGGGAGCCACTCTCAAGGTCTTAAGGGGTCTTCTTAGGGACTCTTTTATAAGGGTCAAGAGCCTTTCTTCTATGAAGAGCTGAAGTAGGTGTTTGACCAGGGGGGGGACGGGTGACCTGAAGCCCTTCTTCTAGAAGGGCGAGATTGACCTTTTCCCTGGTCTCTTCGTCACCAAGCAGTCTTTCCCTATCCTTACCCAAAGTGGCCAGACAGGCGTTACAAGGAGTAAATATCTCTTCTGCCCCCATGTCTTCGGCTAGGGCTAGATTTCTGCCCCCCAGGGCCAAGGAGGGCAATTCGTTCAGACTGGGATATGCCGTGGCTCCACAACAGTTCCAGTCCGGAAGTTCGAAGAGCTCAAGATCCAGAGTCTCAGCTAAAATGGCGAACGAGGGGGCGTAGCCCACGGCCGTCTTGAAAGTACAGCCGGGGTAAAGGAGTCGTTTCATCTTTTGGTCTCCAATTCTGAGGCTCGTTTAAGAACTTTCTGGAAGGTTTTAAGGCTTTGGATTTCATTGAGACTGAAGTCAAGACGTCCTTTTTCTTTGAGCTTTAAGGCTATGGCTATCTTGCTAAATATTTCTCCTGGAGATCTTTGAAGATAACGCCGCATCAGACGGGCCTCTGAAATCCGTCCATGTTCCCTGACCTCGTCAATAAAGGCCTCATAGAGGTGGAAAGTTTTATCCGGAGGCCTTATTCCTACCTTGAGGGCCAGACGTTTAAGGGCATACATTATTTCTGTAATCCTGATCCCCTGAGGGCAGCGGACCGTGCAGAGATAACAAGAAGAACAGACCCAGAAAGTGTTACTCTTCAGGGCCAAGGAGAAATCCCCGCCCTTAAGAAGGGCAAAGAGCCTTCGAGGGCCATAATCCATGGCCTCCAACATGGAACAAGAACCAGAACAGGTGCCGCACTGAATACACTTAAGGATCTGACGGCTGCCAGGCAGGGCTAAAAGATCCCGAAGATGACCACGAACAAGCATGAGCCTCTCCTACGTTTCGATCTCTTTTAGTTCATCTGGCCTAAAGGTGGCCAGGGGAAGGGGTTCATCTAGCCTTTGTCCAGGTTCATAAGCAAAGAGGGCCTGGATTTCGGCTCCAACCACTTTAAAGATCTGGGCAACCGGAATCCCCACTGGACAGACGTCTTCACATTGCCCGCAACCCACACAAGAGCTGGCCATGTGGGTCATCCGACCAAGATGAAAGACTAGGCCGTCAAGGGGCAATTTGATTGCCTTTCGCTGGATAAGC
This sequence comes from Thermosulfuriphilus sp., assembly GCF_054026695.1. Taxonomy (NCBI): domain Bacteria; kingdom Pseudomonadati; phylum Thermodesulfobacteriota; class Thermodesulfobacteria; order Thermodesulfobacteriales; family Thermodesulfobacteriaceae; genus Thermosulfuriphilus; species Thermosulfuriphilus sp. The sequence continues at coordinate 3,585 of NZ_JBPMLP010000055.1, read as the reverse complement.
CGGTGACTGTAGATTTCCGGTTGATAATCAAATGTAGCCGAGAGAAAAAAACAGTCTTTACAGTAACACAGAGGACAGACGGCCCGACAATTATGACAGAGGATACAAGGCCCAAAGATAGAGACGAGATCCTCTAGCCCCTTGAGTCTATTTCGAATCCTTTCTTTAAGGCTCTGGTTTTGATTCCGTCTCTCAGTAAGAAGGCTTAAGGAGTGGGGAGGCTCGTTTTTTTCCTCGGGCTTAAGATCTAGGGCCGAAAAGGCTTTAAGCCCCTTGGGGCTATGGGCTACTAACAGAGGCTGTTTTCGGCCAACAAGATAGACTCCGATATCAGCAACGTCAGGCTGGAAATGGAGGCAGGCCTTACATAGCTCCCGGATTCCAAAGGGTTGTTCTCCGCTGATCAGCCCTTGCTTATAGGTCTCTTCTGCCGAGTCCAGCCTCTGAGAGCCCCAAGGAAAGACTCCCAGGCATTCGAGGCCAATGATGAGAACGTTCTGAAGATGGGCTTGGCCCAGTTTGCTCAGCTCCCTTAAGGCCCTAATCTCGCATGGCCTTAAAACAGCGGCCAAAGGAGTTGGACTATCTGATTTGAGGACCACCCTGGAGACCACCTTTGCTCCACTTTGAGGCATGGCCGGAAAGGAAGGCTTAGCCGAAGAAAGTCCTTCTCGATCTGGGATTAGACTCCAGACTATTGCCTTTGCCCCGACAGTGATCCTTAAGGAGATTATAGCCTCAACAAGCCTCTTGTCTAAAAGAGCTTCTAAAAGCTCCAAGACCCCTTCTTTAAACTCGACTACTTTGGCCATGAGCGCCCCTTTAGATGCATACACTAACCGATAATACTAAAATATTAGTCATTTGTTTCCTAAAGATCTGATAAGATCTTCTTATTTAAGAAAGAAGATTGGAACTTTATTCTTCTATTGTCAATTTTGGTTTTTCCCTAAAAAATCTTATTTTTTATCTTAAGTCAAATTTATTTATTAAAACATTGTTTAATTCCAGACTTTCCTTCTGAGATTAACAAGTAAATCTATTGCTTCTAAACAAACATCATCTTAACCTTCTTAAGGCCAAAACGATGTTTAGTTTTTTAGCTGGATAGTCTTGATTGAGAGAAGATTAAGGGTTGGTCTTCCAGAAGTATCGTTCAGGAGTATAGTTTTCTAGAAAAGCCCGAGCATCGTCTTCGGGCAGGGGTTTAGCGAAATAATAACCCTGGATCTCGTCAACACCCAAACCAGAGAGAAAGATGAGTTGTTCCCTCCGCTCAACCCCTTCAGCGACTGTCTTCTTGGCGAAGTTTCGGGCCAGATCAAGAATGGCTCTAATGATATCTACATCTTCTCTGTTGTCTGGGACCCCGAAAACAAAAGCATAGTCTATCTTTAGATAGGAAAATGGAAGTCGCTTAAGATAGGCTAGCGAAGAAAAACCGGTTCCGAAGTCATCTATAGAGAGCCCTATTCCCAGGTCAGCCAGGGCCTTGAGCCTCTGGATCATCTCTTCAGTGCCCTCAACCAGGGCACTTTCGGTTATCTCCAGGCGTAGCCGGGAGGGATTGATTTTGGAAGCCTCGATTATCTCCTTGAATCTTTCCACAACGCCTTTTTCACGGAGCTGAGAGGGAGAAACGTTGATGGATAAAACCAGTGAGTCCTTGGGGCCGAGACGATCTTCCTTTATTGTTCTGCAGGCCTCTTTGAGAACCCATTCACCGACCGGGACAATAAGCCCGCTTTCTTCAAGTAGGGGGACAAATTTAATCGGAGAGAGAAGCCCCTTCTCGGGCACGTTCAGGCGGAGCAGGGCCTCAAAGCCGGTAACCCTCCGGTCCTTGACCCCGATTTTGGGTTGATAGTAGAGGGTGTACCAGCCCTTTTTAAGGCCTTCTTTAAGGAGGGTGAGCAATTCCCAGCGGCTCTCAAAAAGACCTTCTCCAGGAGATGAATAGGTAGAAAAACCAGAGGTCCCCTTCTTACGGGCTGTCTTTAGAGCGCTCTCTGAAGCAGCAAAAAGGCTCTCCGGATCTTTGCCGTCATCAGGGAAGACAGCCAGCCCCATGGATATGGTCAAGGTGAATCTTTCTTTCCTGATCTTAAAGGTAGTCTCCAAGAGACCTTTGATTCGGTCAAGATGGCTTTCCAATTGGGCCATTTTGGGGAAGGAAAAGAGCAGGGCAAACTCATCGGCCCCGGTCCTGAAGACCTCGATACCCCAGCGGCGGAGTCCAGACAGACGTCTAGAGATCTCCTTTAAGATCAGATCGCCATCCCGTCGGCCATAGGTCTGGTTAAAAAGGGAGAATTGATCGATATCCAGACAAATGAGGGCCAGTTTCTCTCCCCTGGCCCCAGCCTCCCACCTCTCGTGTTCAAGGCTCCGCATCAGGGCCCTCTGGTTGGCAAGCCCGGTGAGAGGGTCATAATAGAGGCTCTCCTCCAGGCTTTCTCCTCGGGCGATATAACTTAATCCCAGAGAAAGGTCCCGGGCTATCTCTTTAAGGAGTTTTCTTTCCCGATGAGAGAAGAATCCTGGGCGCCGGTGATAGAGCAAAAGAACGCCCCAGATGGTATCTTCTATGTGAAGAGGCAGACTCATGACCGAACGCAGGCCGTGGTTTAAGGCTTCATCTTTCCAGGGAGAAAAAGAGGTCTCTTTCCGGATGTCGCTGATAATAATCTCCCGGCCTTCCCTAAAAGCCTTAGAGGCCGGCCCTTGCCCTTCGGGCTTAAGGGGGGAGATTCTGACCACAATCCGATCTAGGTAGGTTGTCTTTCCTGAGGCGGCAACGGGGATAATCTGGTCTTCTTTCTCGTTTTTTATTCCTATCCAGACCAGGTCGAAATCCCCCTTTTGGGCCAACACCTCACAGGCCTTCTCACACAGCCGCCTTCGTCCCTTCTCTTCAAAGATAAGAAGGTTTATTTCCCTCAAGATCTCGTAGACTCGATTGAGCCTTTGGACCTCACGCTGGGTAGCTCGCAAAACTCTTTCTTTAAGCCTGAAATAGGCCGAAAGGCTCAGCTCTAGATGCCAGAGAAAGACCTTATTGAGGGCCCAGAGAAGCTCTTCTCTCCTCTGGGGAGATGACTCTCGTTTGAGGATAAAATCGGTGAATAAATTGGTGTAGATTATAAAGCCCTTAAGAAAGAGTTTGGGGGAAACCCCTACCCGAGCGTGGGTCTCACCAATGCGGCGACACCTTCTAACAAAGTCCTCATCATAAGGCCCTAAGAGCCTCAAAAAGTGCTTTCCCTGAAGTTCTTTGAGCCGAGAGAGATCCTTGCCCTTTAGTATCTTTCTGGCTTCGGGAATATTGTTAAGTTCTTCGTAGAACCGGTCTCCGAGAGAACTAATTTCTTTTAGCCAACTTCCGTTTAAGTTATAGAGAAGATTTTTTTCGTTTGCACCGGGAGCTATGTTATCTAACATTCTGCCTTCCACTAAGTTCTCTTCTAATCTAATGCTAGTTTTTTATCGGAGAATATGTCGTTTGTGTTAAATTTTTTTCTAATTATCGGTTTGATTAATTCTAGATAAACTTCAGTTTATGAGATCTTCTTGGGTAAATTCTTT
>NZ_JBPMLP010000054.1:0-6651 GCF_054026695.1 Thermosulfuriphilus sp. | reverse complement strand
TGAGGCGGTTGTAGCCTCTGACGCCTATGTGGCAGGTGGTACATTTGGTGTTGGCCGCAAAGGCCATCTCTCCATTGTGACAGGCACCGCAGTATTTCCCCTCGTAGAGACTCTTCATGGTGAAGTCTCCGGCCTCTTCCGCCGTACCAGCGGCCATCTCAAAAAGCCCTTCATGACAGTCATCACAGGAGAGCCCCTGATCCATGTGTTTCTGATGATCAAAGACAACGGCCTTGACCGGTTTGGTGAAGATAATAACCCCTCCGCCTTCCTCTTCATCCTGTGCTTTTGCTTGGCTTAGCCAGAATAGGCCACAGAACACAAAAAAGGCCACCCATCCAGCAATGAACCTTCTCATAACCCCTCTCCTTTAGCCCTTAATATAGAAGATGACCGGTTTTGTTCCAACCTCAGGACGGAGCACCCAGACAGTTCTTTCCGGTTGGTGGATAAGGCGATAGACCTCACTGTTGGGGTCAAGTAGATCGCCAAAGTGACGAACTTTGGCTGGACAAGCCGCTACACAGGCTGGCTCCTTCTCCCCTTTGGAGAGCCGGGTGTCGAAGCAGAAATTACATTTATCAATAGCCCGTTTTTCTTCGTTAAAGTAGCGGGCATTATAAGGACAGGCCACCATACAGGTCTTGCAGCCGATACATTTCTTGTAGTTCATCATGACGATACCGGTGGCCTTGTCTTTGTAGGTGGCCTTGGTGGGACAGACCCGGACACACGGAGGCACTACACAGTGATGACATAAGGTAGGGATAAATTCAGTTACCATATTGCCCGGTTCTACCTCCACTCTTCGCTCGAGGATAGTGGTCCGCCAGCCGTAGGAAGGGACATGGTTGGTCTTAGCACAGGCCTCTTTACAACGCTCACAATCGATACAGTTGTTTTGGATCATCACCATGCAGTAATGGTGTTTATAACCCTTCAAGGCTCGGCTGTAGGCCAGTGGTTCCGGCAGGACAGCCCGGGCCTCTTCTTCGGAGACGGGGGCCACCGAAAGGAACATTCCTCCAGCAACTACCCCGGTTATCTTGAGCCCTAATTTAAGAAAGGCCCTCCTTTCTTCGTCAAAGATGACGTCCTTTTTAACTATCCCCTCCCTCACAACTTCCTCCTGTATCTGAAATTTCTGCTTCGTGTATTTTTGCACATTTTGGTTTTGCTTTACAAGCCCTTTTATTCAACTTCTCCGTTAGAAAGATTCATCAGAGCAATGAAGGTCGGGATCAGGGCAAAGGGACCCAGGGCGATGAAGAGGATAAGAGAGGTCAGGAACCAGAAACCTTCACTCATTCGACCAAGGACTTTTGCACAGGCCTTTTTGTTGGAAGTTTGATGATCTTTGTGGATATACTTACCCAGTGTAGCCAAGGCGCGTCCCATAATGACCCTCCTTGTCTTTAAGGCCAGCCTTAACGGCTGGGTTGCGGCCTCCGGGCCCCCACCCCGGAGGCCAACCCTTAATCTGCCGGCTTAGGCATCTTCTAGATGTAGAAGCCCTCCTTTTTTGTAGGCGATACAGCCTTTTCTTTTTTCTTCTGGACAATTGAGGATCTGCCAGCAAGGGGTGAAGCGGAGTAACTTCTTGAGTCCGGCAATGGTGATTCCGTGTTCGTGGATGATAGTTCGAATGCAGGAGATCCAAGTAATGTCATTCATGGAGTAGTAACGGCGTTGTCCTCGGCGTATAGGTTTGATGAGTCCCTCTTTTTCGTAGATCCTCAAGGTCCTTGGGTGAACCTCAAGCATATTGGCTGCCGTCCCTATGGAGAATATGGCTTTATCTGGTCTCATGATTTATCCCCTCCCTGTCGTAAGGCTTTCCCTCCTTAGATTAATGTCTGAAATCAAACAGCTTAATGAAGAACCTCTCCCCAAGAAGGAAAAGGGTTCCGCAGATCCCTACACATCCCATGACGATAAGGAGCTCGGCCACCGAAGGACTGTAGGTAAGGTATTTAGGTGCAGTGGCCTCCAGGCCAGAAAACACCGGGACCATCTGGCCGACGACCACCAGATCATATCTCTGGACAAAAGCTCCAATGAGGACCATGGCCGAGGCCAGAAACATGGCCGTGGGGTTCTCCATTCTGGAGCCAAGAAGGAGTAAAAGGGGAAGAACAAGCCCAATGGCCACTTCAAACACCCAGAAATTGATGGCCATAGGTCCTTTAAGCAGAGCCAGAGCTGCCTCTCGGCCGATGTCATTACCGCTGGTGAATATGGAAAGGAAACGCCAAACAGTGGCCAAGATAATGATGAAGAGGAAAAGGGTTACTACTTTGGCTGCGGCACTGAGGGCCCGCCTCATGTCTTTATCTAGCTCTCGGTCTCTGAGAGCATAGCCAATGTAGGTGAAAAAGATTATAGCAGCTGCTCCCGAGAGGATGGCCGAGGCCAGGAAGTAAATAGGCAGCTGGGCTCCAAACCAAAAGGGCCGAGAGGAAAGAAGTGCAAAGACGGCCCCCAGGTTAGTGTTGGCTCCTACCTCCCCCAGGACTCCCAAAATGCCCAGGGCCAGAGCCGTACCAAAACGGCCGATTAGAAGGCAGTAGAACTCAAGGATCATTAGGGTAACGCAGAGACCATAGAGGGTCCCCATCCACCAGATGTTAGAAGTTAGGTTTGGGGAGAGCACATTATAGATGGCCATTCTCCAGGGATTTTCTAGTTCAAACCCGATGGAGGTAAAACCTGCCAAGATGGTAGCAATAGCCAAGAAAAGTCCCCGGTTGCTTAAAGGCTCTAAGGCCTGTCCGCCAAACCCATGTCCCAGGACAGAAAGGATATAGAGACCAGTCGAGGTAACCACAAAGAAAACATAGGTAGAGATGAGAATTCCCCAGGGCATCTCCCTGGTGGGATTGTAGAGTACATGATGCCCTTTAAAGAAGGCGTAAATACCTGTGGCCAGTCCTATGGCCGCCATAAGGGCAAATAAGGCGGTAACTATGTTGATCGAAGGCCTAGCCAAGCTGGGATCTTCCCCGACAAAGGTTCTGATCCCCAGTGCCTGTGCGTGGACATGACTGTTGGCCATAGCTTTTACCTCCCTTCAGAGTTTTTGTTGTAAATTTAATTTTAAACTTTTCTTGTAAATGAAATTTAAATTTCTTCTTGACATTACTCGATAAAGCTATTAGGAGAAAAAAAGCCGGGCGCGATCCCTATCGCTTAAGCCCCAACGGTTGCCGGCTTTTCTCCTTCCTGGCCTCGGGCCCCCACCCCGGGGCCAGGAAATCTTTAGAGGGCCTATATTCTATCTGGCTTTCACCTCCCCTCTTTGCTGGCTTTGCTTGTTTTAAAGAGCAATTGTTATGCCAGGCTTAAATAAGAATTGTTAAGATCCATGGAACTAGGAATTGTCAAGTAATTTCAATATGAAACCTCTATTTTGAAAAGACGTTTCATTGACAAGAAAAGTTAGAAGTTTGGGCGCATTTTGCGCCCAAAAGAAAGAGTGATTCTGAAAAACAAGTCACGACAAGAGAAAAGACCTAGGCGCAAAATGCGCCTAGTTGCATCGCTGGGCGCATTTTGCGCCTAGGTAGTTAGGCCGCTTCTTCGGTAGAGGCAGGGATGGTTAGGCGGTATTTAGCTATCTTACGGCGAAGGGTGTCTTTTGAGATCCCTAGTTCACGACAGGTAGCCATTCGGCGCCAGTTGTTGCGCTTTAGGGCTTGGTAGATGGCTCTTTTTTCAATTTCCTCTAGGGTGAGGGGAGTATCTTCGTCGATCAGGCAGGGATTTTTCTCTCGGTCTTTTTCCTTGTGGAGAGAAAGTAGGGGTTCAGGTAAATGTTCAAGGAGAATAACTCCTCCCCGACAGAGGATAAACGAATATTCGATAATATTTTCAAGCTCACGAATATTGCCAGGAAAATCGTATTTCATCAAAGTCTCTAGGGCCTCATCGGAAATACCGGTAATATTCTTACCTTTTTCGGCATTGAACTTCTCAATAAAATGGTCAATCAGAAGAGGAATATCTTCTTTTCGGTTTCGCAGGGGAGGGAGCTTTACGGTGGCGACGTTGAGGCGATAATAAAGATCCTCGCGGAACTTTCCTTCTCTGACCATCTGTCCTAGGTCTCGATTGGTAGCTGCTATAATGCGAACGTTAGCCCGTTTGGTCTCCGTGGATCCTAAGGGTTCATAGGTTTTGGTTTCTAAGAATCGGAGAAGTTTGGCCTGAAAAGCTGGAGAAACTTCTCCGATCTCATCAAGGAATAGAGTTCCTCCCTCGGCAGCTGCAATTTTTCCTTTTTTATCCTTTTTGGCATCGGTAAAGGCCCCGGCCTTATAGCCAAAAAGCTCGCTTTCAAGAAGAGTATCAGGAAGGGCCCCACAGTTTATGGCCACAAATGGTCCTTCTTTATATTTACTTAAGTTATGGACGGCCAAGGCAATAAGTTCTTTACCGGTGCCCGATTCCCCCATAATCAAGACATTGCTTCCACTTTGGGCGATGTCCGGCAAGACGGCAAAAATTTTCTGCATGGCCGGACTCTTGCTGACAATATTCTGGAAGGAAAAACTACGCCGAAGTTGGCTCCGGAGCTGGATAATCTCCGTCAGGTCGCGGAAGGTCTCCACGGCACCAATTATATTGCCCTCATCATCGGTTATGGGGGCTGCGCTTATGGATACGGGAATGGTGCGGCCATCTCGCCTGCGGACATAGATGGCCTGATTCATAACAGGCTTTCCCGTTCGGATGGCTTGGGCAATAGCGCACTTATCACCACAGATGCTGGAATGAAAGATATTCCAGCAATACTGTCCTAGGGCTTCTTTTCTCTTCCATCCGGTGATCTTTTCGGCAGCTCTGTTGAAAGAGGTGATCCGGAAGTCACGGTTAACCGTAAAGACGCCATCGGCAATACTTTCCATGATCAGACTCATCTGAATACTATCTGTGAGGTCCCGCAGGCTCATGGAAACCCCGACAATCTCATCCTTATTATAAATAGGGGAGGCGTTGAGGCTTACTGGGACGGCGGTATCGCCACGTTTTATATAGATAGTCCTGTCGACCAGGGTCTGTCCCTCTTCTAGGCAAACGTTAAGGCAACATCCTTTCTCCTTGCTGGAGTGAGGGCCTTTGATTACCTCCCAACATTTTCGGCCCAGGGCCCTATCTCTAGGGACACCAACGATTCGCTCTGCGGCCTTGTTGAAGGAGATAATACGACCTTTACGATCGATAATTATGATTCCCTCCACAAGACTGTCCAAAATCACCTGGTGTCTCCTTAAAATCTCCATAATCCCTCCCCGGGGCTCCAAAAAAGCAATTCTGAAATTTATATATCAAATTTAACTTGACAATTACAACTTGCAAGTATATTTAAAAATCAGATTACAAATTACGATTAAAACTTAAGATCCATAAAAAAGTTAAAGTAAACAATTTAAGTTTTTGTAGAAATGAAATTTTCAAAATCAATTTTTTAAAAAGCAAAGAGAGGTGAGCCATGGGCTTCAAGAAGTTTTCCTCCTGGTTAGACGGTCTCCGGAACGAAGGTACCGAGCATTTGCCTTCGGAAGAGAGGCGGCGCTTTTTGAAGATGGGGTTGGCTGTTACCGGTGTTTTTGCCGGAGGAAGCCTCCTTTCTTTGGTCAGCCGGGTAGATAAGGTCTATGGGGCCCCTGAGAGCTATGCCCGGGCCTATCCCTATCATCCTCACTATAGCATGGTCCTTAAGGTTGATCAGTGTGTGGACTGTGAGCGTTGTAAAGAGGCTTGTGCTAAGACCAACCATGTTCCTTCTTACGGCTGGCGAACCAATATTCTGGAGCGAGAGATCCCTATCGGTCCAGATGAGTCCTATACCGAATTTATCCCCGTGCTTTGTAACCACTGTAATGTACCCCCTTGTGTCCGAGTTTGTCCCACCAAGGCCACCTACAAAGACAAAACTACCGGCATTGTCATGATGAACTACAAGAAATGTATCGGCTGCAAGACCTGTATGGAAGCCTGCCCTTATAATGCCCGCTACTTTAATGAAGAAAAACGGGCCATTGATAAATGTAATTTCTGCTTCGATACCCGGCTCTCCAGGGGGGAGGAGCTTACCGCCTGTGCGGCGGCCTGCCCGGCGGGGGTGAGGATCTTTGGAGACCTCTCTGACCCAGGTAGCCGGGTCTATCAAATGGTTCATGATCCCGAACGGGTGGTCTGGGTTCTCAGGCCAGAGGCCGGGGCCAGGCCGAACGTCTTTTATACCAAGGGCTAAATCAAACTGAAGGGAGGGGATAGTGAAGAACGGGGAAAGGAGAAAACATATGAGGGCTTTGATCTCGGGGCTAGCCATTTGTGGCCTTTTGCTGACTATGGGCTCCTGGCCGGTGGTAGCTGAAGATGACGGCGGTGAGGTGATCTTTACCCGTCCCATCAAGGCGGTGGTCTTCAGCCATGAGAGACATGTGAATATGGGTCTTTCCTGCGATGACTGTCATGAAGGGCTTTTTGAGATGGCCGCTGGTACGGCGGAAGAAGCCGGGGACTTCACCATGAAGAGTCTCTACGAGGGGAAATACTGCGGTGCCTGTCACAATGGAGAGATGGCCTTTGCGGCCAACACCAAATGTACCACCTGCCACATAGGCGTCAGAGGCTACAACCGCCTCA
>NZ_JBPMLP010000053.1:0-120054 GCF_054026695.1 Thermosulfuriphilus sp. | reverse complement strand
GCCGCTTAATATCATTGTCTAACAGAAGATCGTTAAACTAAGGCAATTAGCAATCCACCCTCACATATACGGATAAAACAATAGGAAAACTTATCTAGAAAAAAATACCTAGTTAATGAATTATTTCATCTAACAAAACTGGATGTCGATTTTGGAATTAGGAGATTAGATATTCGAGGAGGGTGGAGATGAAACTTATAACATGGAATAATTCATTTAGTGTTTATGTAAAAAGCATAGACGATCAACACAGACGACTAATAAAAATAATAAATTGTGCACAAAGAGCACACAATCTCAATAAAGATCGAAGATTATTAACAACAATCATGAATTCTCTTATTCGATATTCAGAAACACATTTCGCCACAGAAGAAAAGTTAATGGAAGATTTCGGATATCCAGAATACAAAGAACACAAAAGAGAACACGAATCATTATTACTGGACATTTTTGAAATAAATAGCCTGTATAATAAAAAAGACATTGGTGCTGATATATTATTAAATTTTCTAAAAGATTGGCTAATATGTCATATTCTTGACACAGACAAAAGATGCGGGCTTTTTTTAAAAAACAAAGGCCTAAGTTAGGGGCAAAAGTCAGTCCCAAAAGGAGCGGGGGATCCCCCGCTCCTTTTGGGACTTTAGCAACGGAATTGACTGACTACGTCTTTTAGTTTGGTGGCCAAAGCGGTCAGCTCTTGAGAAAGAAGCTGACTTTCTTCTCCCTTTTTAGCCGTCTCTTCCACTGCTTGAGCCATAGAATCAATCTTTTGCTTGATATTTTCCGTACTTTCAGCGGCTTGAGATATGGACTGACTGATCTCTCCCATGGTAGCTGTCTGCTCCTCTACGGCACTAGCTATGGTGTTGGAAATATCATTTATCTGGCTGACAATAGCGGTAATTTCCTCGATGGCCTGGACCGAGGCCTCGGCATCAGATTGGATAGCCTGAATCTTCTGGGAGATTTCCTCTGTGGCCTTGGCTGTTTGTTTGGCTAATTCCTTGACTTCATTGGCCACTACGGCAAAGCCCTTGCCGGCTTCCCCGGCCCGGGCAGCCTCAATGGTAGCGTTTAAGGCCAAAAGATTAGTCTGCTCAGCGATCTGGTTGATCAGCTTGACTACCTCGCCGATCTCCTTGGAAGAAAGGCTTAGCTTAGAGACAACTTCATTGGTGTTCTGAGCCTTGACCATGGCCTCATTGGCCACCTGGGCAGCCTGAGAGGTATTCTGAGAGATCTCGGTAATGGCAGCAACCATCTCCTGGGCGGCATCGGAAACAGCCTGGATGTTATTACTCACGGATTCTTCGGCTATCTGGACCTCCTCAGCCTCTCTGGACAGCCTCTTGGCTGTAGAAGCTACCTCAAGACCAGCCTGGTTAACAGTCTCTGCCGAGCTAGAAACCTTTTCCGAAGATCCCCTAACCTCTTTAAGGGTGCCTCTCAGCTCCTGGGCCATCATCTTTAGGGCCCCGAGAAGGCGACCGATCTCATCTTTGCTTGTAGGAGGAAACTCAACGGTAAAATCCCCTTTGGCCAGCCTCTCCACCACCGAAAGAGCTCTTTCTACCGGCCTGACTACAGAGACATTAATAGACCAGAGAATAAGGCCCAGGATGACCAAGGTGAGGCCAAAGATGGCAGCCTGATAGGTCTTTAACTGTTGGAGCCCCTGAACGGATTTTTCTTCGAAAAGTTTAGTCAGTTTATTGGCCTCAGAAAGGAGCTCCAAGTTATGGCTGAGAATGTATCTCCGATCCTCCTCGGTGCCTTGACCATTTAAAAGCTTCTCTAAGTGGGCCTTGAACTCCACCCAGACCCTCTCCAACCTCTCTATCTGGGCCATAATCTGGGGATCTTTTACGTTAGAGAGGTTAAGCTCCCCGTCTCCTTTCCTTAAGGCCCGCAAGCTCTTTTCAAAAAGGGCCATCGTCTCCCTAGCCCCTGCAAAATCACCTTCCAGGAACTGTTTGGTCATCTTCTGGCTGAGCATCCGTTGGCGTCCGGCCAGATTTACGGCCACCGCATCCTGGGAGTTTTTTTTCAAGACAAAGAAGATGACTCCAAAATTTATAAGGCTGATTGTAAACATGGCTAGTACCACCAGCGTCAGACGTCCCTTGATGGTCCCCAAGATATTCACGGCCGACCTCCTAATGGAAATTTTCTCAAAAATGTTTATCGGCCAGGAGTGACTTTTCTATAAGGAACTAGAGGATTTGAACAGCTTCTCTAAACAGAGGCGACCCTGGGAATCGATCATCTTTAAACCGGCCCAGAGGGTAATTAAGGCCGTTCCCAAGGCATAAGAGCCGGCCAACATAAACATGACCAAGATCTGATAGACCACGGCCTGAATGGGATCGGCCCCGGCCAGGATCTGGCCGGTCATCATCCCCGGCAACGAGACCACTCCGGCCACAGACATGGCGTTAATGATGGGTATGAGACCTGTCCTTACGGCCAGGCGCCACGGCTCCTTCAAGGCCTCAAAGCGGGTGGCACCAAAGGCAAGATAGAGCTCTACCTCATCTTTCTTAGTAAAGAGATGATCCAGAAAGCGATCAAGGGCTAGCGAGACCCCGTTTAGGGAGTTGCCCAGGATCATGCCCATGAGGGGAATCACGTATTGAGGATGATACCAGGGAGAGACCCCAACAATTATCTGGGTAACCATGCCCCCAACCACAAGGGCTGAAAAGGTCAAGGTAAGGACGGCATCCCAAAATATACCTGGATAACGTCTCGAGGACCGAGCCACCGCCTCTCGACTGGCCATAAAGATCATAAAACTGATCAGAAAAACCACAGGCCAAGGCCTCTCAATGGCGAAAATCCACTTAAGCACCAACCCCAGGAGACTGAGCTGGACGATTGTCCGTAGGGCCGCAACAAAAAGACGCCGTTCCACCCTGAGGCCGAGGGCCAAGGAGACCATACCGGCCATAAATACCAGCCCCGAGGCCAAAAAGAGATCTATTGGAGTAAGGGCAATGGGTTCGTTCATTTAAGTCTCTTTAAACAGCCACCCTTTAGTTCAAAGAGCAGATCACAGTCTGAAGGAACCGGTTCATGGAGGATACAAAAAACCAGGCGTCGGGAACGCCGGGCCTGAGAAAAAAGGAGTCCCAGAGCTCGAGAATAGCTCTCCTTATCAAGCCCGACAAAGGGCTCATCAGCCAAAAGAACCTTCGGATCCCAGAGCAAGGCCCTGACCAAGGCCAAACGGTGGCGCTCGCCAACGGAAAGATCCCTGGCCCGTTGTTGCCAAGAAATATGGGCCAGCCCCAACTCTCTCATGAGCTCCCGGGCCCGATCTTTATCAAAGCGCCTCTGACCTCTAGCTTTGAGACCAAAGGCAAAGGTCAGGTTATCAAGCACGGTTCCAGAGATCATCGGCCCTCCCTGGGCCAGAAAAAGGGCCTCGGCGCGAAAAGAAGAAAGTTCTAAGGGCGGATACTCCCGATCATCAAGGACTCTTCTGGCCCTTGGTGCGGAGCTGAGGCCTACGATCTGCCGAAACAGAGAGCTTTTCCCAGAGCCAGATGGACCGGTAAGAACAGCAAAGACACCTTCGGGGAGAGAGAAATAAACATGACGGTAGAGAAGACGACCGTTTTCTTCGAGGCTAAAAGGTCCAACGGAAAAAAAGTTCTTCATCCCCTTTGAAGAAATACCACAAGTCTTCGGGGAATGGATAACAAAAAAGCCCCGGATCTTTAGACCCGGGGCTCTCTTTAAGGCCGGGAGTTACCCGGCCTTAATCCCTTTAGTACATCGGAGGAGCGCCGGCGCCGGCAGCTCCGGCCTCCTTTTCCTCCTTAGGCTTCTCAGCCACCATGGCCTCGGTGGTCAGGAGAAGGCCGGCCACAGAGGCGGCATTCTGAAGGGCCGTCCGGGAGACCTTAGTCGGATCGATAACCCCAGCCGCCAGAAGATCTTCATAGACACCTGTGGCCGCATTAAAGCCCACCGCACCAGACTCGCCTTTGACTCGCTCGACCACTAAAGAGCCTTCATAGCCGGCATTGGCTGCAATCTGGCGAATCGGCTCCTCAAGGGCCCGGCGAAGGATGTTGACCCCAACCCTTTCATCTCCTTCAAGCTCAAGGCTATCCAGGACCGGAAGACAACGGATGTAGGCCGTTCCACCACCGGGAACAATGCCCTCTTCCACCGCTGCTCTGGTAGCATTAAGGGCATCTTCCACCCGAGCCTTCTTCTCCTTCATTTCCGTCTCAGTGGCCGCCCCCACGTAGATCACAGCCACGCCACCGATAAGCTTGGCCAGACGCTCCTGAAGCTTCTCGCGATCATAATCAGAGGTGGTCTCTTCAATCTGAGCCCTGATCTGCTTGACTCGGGCCTCAATGGCCTCTTTAGAGCCAGCCCCATCGACAATGGTGGTGGTGTCCTTGTCAAGGATTACTCGACGGGCCTGACCAAGATCATTTATGGTAGCATTTTCCAGCTTAAGTCCTACTTCTTCGGAGATCACTTGGCCTCCAGTAAGGATGGCAATATCCTGAAGCATGGCCTTGCGGCGCTCGCCAAAACCTGGGGCCTTAACCGCGCAGCACTGAAGAACACCCCGAATCTTGTTGACCACCAGAGTGGCCAGGGCCTCACCTTCAACATCTTCAGCGATGATGAGAAGAGGCTTGCCCATCTTGGCAATCTGCTCCAAGATGGGGAGAAGGTCCCTCATGGAGCTGATCTTCTTGTCGTGGATGAGGATGTAAGCATCCTCCAGCACGGCTTCCATCTTTTCAGGATCAGTTACGAAATAAGGGGAAATATAGCCCCTGTCAAACTGCATTCCCTCAACGACCTCAAGATAGGTCTCAAGGCTCTTGGACTCCTCAACGGTAATTACTCCCTCTTTGCCCACCTTATCCATGGCATCGGCAATAATGTTGCCAATGGTAGGATCGTTATTGGCGGAAATAGTCCCTACCTGAGCAATCTCCTTCCGGTCCTTGCAGGGTTTGGAGAGCTTCTTAAGCTCCTCGACCACGGCGGCTACCCCTTTGTCAATCCCCCTCTTAAGCTCCATGGGGTTGGCTCCAGCGGCAACCATCTTGACACCCTCGGTAAAGATGGCCTGGGCCAAGATAGTCGCCGTAGTGGTACCATCTCCGGCGACATCACTGGTCTTAGAGGCCACCTCCTTGACCATCTGGGCCCCCATGTTTTCAAACTTGTCTTCAAGCTCGATCTCTTTGGCTACGGTAACTCCATCCTTGGTAATGGTCGGGGAACCAAAGGACTTCTCAATGACCACGTTGCGCCCCTTGGGCCCGAGGGTAACCTTGACGGCATCGGCCAACTTGTTGACGCCGTTTAAGATCGCCTCACGGGCTTTAATGCCATATTTAATCTCCTTAGCAGCCATATCTCTCCCTCCTTAATTTAATCTCTGAGAATTGTTGTGTGGTTGGAATTAAAGAGAAGAACTATCGAAGAATTAATCCTCAATCACGGCCAAGACGTCATCCTCTCTCATGATGAGGTACTCTTCACCTTCAATCTTGACCTCAGTGCCAGCATACTTACCAAAAAGGATTCGATCCCCTTCCTTGACCACCATGGGGATCTTCTGGCCGCTTTCGGTTACCCGGCCGTCTCCCACGGCAATGACTTTGCCCATAATAGGCTTCTCTTTGGCAGTATCAGGGATAATAATTCCCCCTTTGGTACGCTCTTCCTCTTCGATCCTCTGAACAAGGATCCGGTCATGAAGCGGCCGAATCTTCATACGCCCTTCCCTCCTATAATTTGAGATTTTTTGAACCTTCCGTAGGCTTATTAGCACTCGCTGAGGTCGGCTGCTAATATAATCACTTGATCTGACAGTGCAAGATTTTTTTTTGAGGGGTGGTTCAATCTTCTCGGGAAAATGTCTTCACCAAGGAATAGATCAAGACCAAAACAGTAGCCCAGATGAAAAACTTCCCCTGGATATCAAAAAAAAGCCGCGGTCGAAAGGGAAAGATCTGAGGGGCCAAATAATAAAGGTAGGAAAAAAGGGTTGGAAGCCCCAGGGTAATAAGGAGAACCAAGAGCTCACCGATGATCGAAAGTCGAAGGAAGTAGCGAAAACGCTCCATGGTCGTCTGATAGGAAATAAGGCCTCCCTTCTGGGCTTCAAGACTGTCAAGGGCCTCCTCTAGCCTTTTGGCCTCAGTCATCACCTTTTTGATGTTTCGTTGCGGGTCACTCTTAGACAGAATCTCCAATCCCCTTAAGGCCTCTTTGATCTCCTCAAGAGCCCGACCAAAATGGGCATATTTTGCCTTGTAAGGATATTCTCGCCAGAAGATCACCAGATCATCATAGCGTCTGATGAGTTCTCTGACCCCTTCAACCACCTCCCGCTGTCGCCGGACGATCATACCCTGACCATCAAGGGCCAAGTGAGCCGCCGCTTTCCGGGCTTCTTCTACTGAGGCAATGCCTCCTTCATAGATGGCCTTTCTTATCTCCTCAAGGCTTTCCTCTTTGGTCTTCACCTCTTCGTCCTCGGAGCTGAAGACCTTCTTAAGCCCGGCCACCACCTCTTCGGCCCGGGTCAGATGGGCCAAAGCCTCTTCCTGGGCCACGGTGAGATGGCGAGCCAAGATCTCCTCCAGGTTAAGCTGCCAACCAATAAAATTGGGCTCCAAGTAGGCCTTCATCCAAAAAAATGATGACTGGCCTATCAGGGCCCTGACCCTGGCCTCGGCCTCGTCGTAGACCCCCATTCGAGAAAGGGCGATGGCCTCGGCATAGAGGGCCTCATCACAGCTTTTGTCAATCCTGAAGGCATCTTTCAGAGCCTCGTCGGCCAGGGAACTCTGGCCCTTGAGATCAAGGCAGCGGGCCTTGAGTAGGTAAAGATAGGAACGCTCCACCGGGAGTCGGGCCCGATCAAGAGCCTCTTCAAGGAAGACCAGGGCCCGGTCAAGATTCAGGCTCTCGATAGCCAGAAAGGCCAAAACCAAAAAGGGCTTTGAATCCTGAGGCCGGTCTTCAATAAGCTTGTCCAGAAGCCTCTGGGCCTCCTCATGCCCTCCGACCCTTAGGGCATCAAGGGCCAAAAAAAGAGGCCCCTTTGGAGGAGTAGGACGCCGGAGGTTTATCCCCTCCCACCTTTCGGCTTCTGTACCACAAAGTTGGGTCAGAAACCGAAGTTGGTAGATGAGACGAAGATCGTAGAAGGCCAGATAACCCACATCTCGCAGGTCTTTCTTAAACCAGGCCTTCTCAAAACGATGACCTACATGTTCAGGCTTGATCCGAGCCAGGGCTCTTAGGCCTTGCTGGCTGAGATCAAGCTTTTTGCTAGGGCAGTCTCCTGGGTGATGATCAAATGCCCCACAGTAAAAACATTCTGACTCCCGCCCCAAAAAAGGAAGGTCTCGGGCTCCAAAAAGGGCCTCGCTCTTAAAACTTGAGGCTAGACGCAGCTCGCTCAGATCTGTCCCCTCAAGGGGTTCGAGTTGGGTCAGGATACCCCAGCTGGCTGTTTTCTCGCGGCGGTATTGATGGGCTGCCTGAGGGGCCAAATAGAGATGGCCGGGACGGAGACGATCGGTATTGCTAAAAAGCCTTCGGGTAAGACCAGCGGCATCCTTGCCTAGTTCAAGGACCACTTGAAATGGCGGAGGAGCTACCGAAAGAGGCCCCTTAAAGAAATCAATGATCGAAGAAAAGAGCTCATCTGCCAGCAAGACCGCTTCTTTAAGGCCGGGAGAGAGGACATAGAAAAAGCCTTTATGGGAGGAAACCCGACCCCCCTTGCGGGAAAGTTCTCGGCCCACTGTTTGGACAAAGGCCTCAAATCTACCGGGGAAAAGGACCTTTCCCAAAGAGGGCAGTGGTGCATATAGAGAGAGTACTGGCTCTTTCATTTCTAGTTAAAACCTTAACCTTGAAATCGGCGGAACAGAAAGCGGGGCTAAATCCGGCTCCGACTCAAAAAATAGTAAGCCAGAAGGCACCCTCCCACAGTGATGGCCGAATCGGCAATGTTGAAGGCTGGCCAGTGGTAGCCAGTCCAGTGGACGTCGATAAAATCGATTACCCGATGGAAACGGATTCGATCGGTAAGATTGCCCAGGGCTCCACCAAAAACAAGGCCTGTCCCTAGGGCGAGGACGGCCGGCCTGTCCTTGGCCGTGACAAAAATCCAGACGATCATGGCCAGGGCCAGAAGACTCACGGTGACAAAAAAATAGTGTCGCCAGCCCTCCTCTCCGGCCAAAAAGCCGAAAGCTGCTCCGGTATTCTCGACTAACGTAAGGTCAAGCAGACCGGGGATAAGTACCCTTGGGCCCTGGACAAGGGCTTTAAGGGCCCAGGCCTTAGAGGCCTGATCCAGAAGATAGACCACCAAGACTGGGCTTAAAAAGAGGCCGAGACCACGTCGTTCCATCGTCCTTTGACCACCTCGTAACAGCGACCACAAAGGGTCGGATACTCGGCAAACTGCCCGACCTCCACCGACCAGGTCCAACACCGCTCGCACTTTTTCCCCGGAGCGTGGCGGACCAAAAGGGCAAAGCCAGGGAGATCTTCTGAGCGATAAAGAAGCTCATCAGGGGCCGGATCAGGGAGCTCTTCAACCCACTTGGTTGAAGAGACAATGGCCAGAAAGCGCAGGAGCCCCACATTCTCCTTCACAAAGGATCCAAGTTCACCGGAGGCCGAGAGTATCAGCTCCGCCTCCAGGGCATTCCTGATAATCTTGGCCTCTTTTCGGGCCCTCTCAAGGGCCCTGGTAATCTCGGAACGAAGTTCAAAGAGTCTTTCCCATTTTTTTAACAATCCCTTTGGGAGATCAGCAAGGGGCGGCTCCGGAAAGGTACTAAGATGAACACTTTCCTCCCGCCCCTTTCCAGGTAGGTAACTCCAGATCTCTTCGGCCGTAAAGGAGAGTACCGGAGCCATTAACTTAGTGAGGCTAATCAGGGCCTGATAGAGTACAGTCTGGGCTGAACGCCGGATCAAGGCCTCCGGAGCCTCACAATAGAGGGTATCCCTCATGATGTCGATATAGGTGGCACTGAGATCGACCACACAGAACTGGTGGAGACGATGGTAAACTAGATGAAAATTGTAATCTTCGTAGGCTTTACGGACCCGATGGATAAGCTCCGAGAGGCGGTAGAGCATAAGGCGATCGAATTCGGGCATCTTTTCCGGAGGCACAAGATCCTTCTGGGGATCAAAGTCGTAAAGGTTTCCTAGGAGAAAACGGGCAGTATTGCGGATTTTCCGATAGGCCTCAACCAAGCGTTCGAGAATCTCTTTGCCGATCTTAATGTCATCGCGATAGTCTTCGGCCGCCACCCAGAGGCGAAGGATCTCGGCCCCGTATCTCTTGATAATTTCCTCCGGTCGGATGACGTTACCCAGGCTTTTAGACATCTTCCGACCCGCCTCATCGACCACAAAACCGTGGGTGAGTACTGCCTGATATGGAGCCTGCCCCCGGGTACCTACAGAACAGATAAGAGAGCTCTGAAACCAGCCTCGATGCTGATCGCTGCCCTCAAGGTAAAGATGGGCCGGATAGTCATGGTCTGGACGGGGCTCAAGGACAGCCGCCCAGGAGACCCCAGAATCAAACCAGACGTCAAGGATATCGGTCTCCTTACGGAAGGACTCTCCCCCACAGTGGGAACAACGGATGCCAGAGGGCAGAAAATCCCCCACGGGGCGTTCAAACCAGACATCGGCTCCGGCCTCTTCAAAAAGGGAGACCACCCGTTTGGAGACTGTCTCGTCCTTAAGCGGCTCACCGCACTTTTCACAAATAAACACACAGATGGGCACTCCCCAGGCCCTCTGGCGGGAGATACACCAATCAGGCCGAGAGGCAACCATATTGCGAATCCGCTCTTTTCCCCAGGCCGGGATCCACGAAACCCGATCTATCCACTCGAGGGCCTTTTCCCGAAGTCCCTTAACATCAAGGGAGATGAACCACTGTTCGGTGGCCCGATAGATAACCGGGCGCTTACAACGCCAACAGTGGGGATAGCTGTGTTCGATCTCCTCTTGGAGGACCAAGGCCCCCCGGGCCTCAAGATGGGCGATAATCTTCTCGTTGGCCGCAAAGACAAACTCTCCCCCAAAAAGAGGCAGATCATCCCGAAAACGGCCCCGTTCGTCCACCGGACAGTAGACATCCAGGCCGTACTTAAGGCCGCTGGTGTAGTCTTCATCTCCGTGGCCCGGCGCTATATGAACACAGCCGGTACCGGCCTCAAGGGTTACGTAATCGGCCAAGATAATCACTGAATCCCGGTCGTAAAAGGGATGTCGGAGGTGTTTGCCCTCCAGAGCCTCAGGAGAAAATCTTTCGATGATCTCATAATCCTCTGTACCTATCTGAGTCACCAGGGAGAGGGCGCGACCTTCGGCCACGACGAAATACTCATCTCCGACCCGCAAAACGACATATTCAAACTCCGGATTCATGGCCACAGCCAGATTGGCCGGAAGGGTCCAGGGGGTGGTTGTCCAGATGAGAACCGAGGCCTTTTTGCCTCTGAGGACCGGAAGGACCTCTAGGAGATCATCGACGACGTCAAAACGAACGGTAATCGAGGGTGAACGATGAGGATAATATTCTACCTCGGCCTCGGCCAAGGCCGTTACACAGGTTGGACACCAATAAACCGGTTTCTTGCGCCGGTAAACATTTCCTTGATGGAAAAAGGCCAAAAACTCCCGGGCGATTACGGCCTCGTAGTCAGGAGTCATGGTCAGATAAGGATTTTCCCAATCTCCAATGACCCCCAGACGTTTGAACTCCTCGCGTTGAATATCGATAAAACGCTCAGCATAGGCCCGACAGTGACGCCGAACCTCAAGGACGGGCAACTCCCCTCGCCGGGCCTTAAGCTCCTTTTCGACATTATGTTCAATAGGAAGACCATGACAGTCCCAGCCGGGAACATAGGGACAGTTAAGACCCATCATCCGACGACTCTTGAGGATAAAATCCTTCAGCACCTTGTTTAAGGCAGTGCCCATGTGAATGTGCCCGTTGGCGTAAGGAGGACCATCGTGAAGGGTAAAACGGGGTCGTCCCTGGCCGATCTTTAGCATCTTCTGATAGAGCCCGTTTTCCTGCCAGCGTTTGAGCATCTCTGGCTCTCGTTGGGCTAAGTTGGCCTTCATGGGAAACTTGGTCTTGGGAAGATTGAGAGTCTCGCGCCAGTCCGGCATTGTCTCCTCCTGTGCTACTTAACTGAGTTTGGCCAGGGCCTCTTTGATCCGGGAGATACCTTTTTCTATCTCTTCTTCAGAGGTGGCGAAGGAAAGCCGGATACAGGAATCTTCTCCAAAAGCAATCCCCGGAACACAAGCCACTCGAGCCTCCTCAAGCAGGTAGTCCGCCATATCCAGAGAGCCGCTAATAGTCCGGTCCTGCCAACGGCGGCCATAGTAGGCCGAAAAATTCGGAAACATATAAAAGGATCCCTGAGGAAGTACACAGCTGACCCCAGGGATCTCCAAAAGAAGGCGGATCATCAAATCCCGCCGCCTTCGGAAGACTTCAACCATCTCTTTGAGAGAATCCTGGGGGCCAGTAAGGGCAGCTAAGGCGGCCTTTTGGGAGATAGAACAGGCATTTGAAGTGCTCTGGCTTTGGATCCTGGCCGCTGGCCTTATCAGATCCTCCGGGCCCACCAGCCACCCTAGGCGCCAGCCTGTCATGGAATAGGTCTTAGAGACCCCATTGACAACAAGGGTCCTGTCCATGACCCGGGGCTCAAGGGAGACAACATTAAAAGGGGAACGACCATCGAAGCGGATCAAGTCGTAGATATCGTCGCTAAGGATATAAAAATCGTGTTTTAAGGCCAACTCTGCTACTGCCTTCAAAAATTCTGGAGAAAGAATCACTCCGGTGGGATTTGAGGGGCTGTTAATGATAATCATCTTAGTTTTGGGCCCTATGGCCTCGGCCACTGCCGAAAAAGAGGGTTCAAAGCCCTTTTCCTCACTGGTCGGAACAACCACCGGTCTTCCCCCACAGATCTCCACGATTGGGGGATACGAGACCCAATACGGAGAAAGGATGATCACCTCATCTCCTTCATCTATCAAGGCCATGGCAGCATTAAATATGGCTTGTTTGCCCCCAGAGGTCACCGTTACTCCTTCGGGACTGTACTTGAGGCCGTAATCGGCCTCAATCTTCCGGACGATAGCCTCTCTGAGCTCCGGGATACCCGGCACTGGGGTATAGCGAGTAAAGCCCTGATCAATAGCCTCACCGGCGGCCTTTTTAATGAACTCAGGGGTATCGAAATCAGGCTCTCCGGCCGAAAGATTGACCAGATCCACCCCCTGGGCCCGCATGGCCTTGGCTTTGGCATTTACTGCCAATGTTGGAGAGGGTTTGAGATCCCTTACCCGACGTGAAAGCCCTTTTCCCATAGCCTTTTCCTTTCTATCAGATTTCAATAAACGACTTCTTTAAGATAAAGCCCCTGAGGGGGGGCTGGTGGCGGAGCCAAGGACCGGTCTCGGGCCTCCATTAAGGCTACAAACTCTTCTGGGCTCATTCTTCCCTGCCCCACCCTGACCAGAGCTCCGGCTAGATTTCGCACCATATAACGCAAGAAGCCGTCAGCAGTAATCTCAAACCGAATCATTCCAGCCACCGGAACCCGCTTGATGATCGCCTCATAGACCGTCCGCACCGTAGTCTTAGTAGATGTGCCGGTGTTGCGAAAACTGGCAAAATCCCTCCGACCACAGATATGGGGCAAACAGGCCCTCATGGCCTCAAGGTCAAGTCTATCTGGTAACCACCAAGCATAGTTGCGCCAAATGGCTGAACGTACCGGCCGAGAGATAATCTGGTAGAAATAGGTCTTTCTTTTGGCTGAAAACTGGGCATGAAATTTAAGTTCAACCTCTTCCACTTTGATAATGGCCATATCACGGGGCAGAAGGGCATTCAAGGCCCTCTTGAGGCTGGCAGTGTCCATCCGGGAGGTGGTCTTAAAATTGGCAACCTGCCCCAAAGCGTGGACTCCAGCATCAGTGCGTCCTGCCCCTCGGACGCTGACTCGATGATTTAGGATCCGCGAGAGGGTCTCTTCAAGGACTCCTTGAATGGTCGGCCCGACCCGCTGTTTCTGCCAACCAAGATAGTTAGTGCCATCATATTCAATGGTCAGCTTGATGTTTCGCACCAGCGCCCCCTTTATCAGGGGTAAAGGGCCGGCAACTCAAGCCCCAAGGTTTCCTTAAGGCCAAACATCAAGTTCATGTTTTGGAGGGCTTGCCCGGAAGCCCCTTTGACTAGATTGTCTATTACCGAAATGATGACCATTTGCCGGGCCCGAACATCAAAGACTACGGCCAGCCGACACTGATTCGTCCCTCGAACATGACTCACATCGGGGAGGACGCCTCGAGGAAGCACCAAAACAAAAGGCTCATCTGCATAATACTCCATCAGAACCTGTCTTAGGTCCTCATCCGTGGCACCTTCGTTAGGGATGACATATATCGTAGAAAGAATCCCCCTGTTTACGGGAAGAAGGTGCGGGGTGAAGGAAATGGTCAAAGCCCTGCCCGCAGCCTTGGAGAGCTCTTGTTCCATCTCCGGAATGTGGCGATGACGGGGAAGACCATAGGCTCTAAAGGCCTCGTTGACCTCAGAGAAGATCAGGGGCAATTTAGCGCTCCGGCCGGCTCCCGAAACCCCACTTTTGGAATCAACAATGATCCCAGAGGCCTTGATAAGGCCTTTGGCCAGGAGCGGATAGAGGGCCAGAATAACACTGGTGGGGTAACAGCCTGGATTGGCCACCAGCTTGGCCTTCCGGATCGCGGTTCGCCAGAGCTCCGGGAGACCATACACCGCCTCGGGCAGAAGGTCCTGAGCAGTATGGGGAGTTTCGTACCAATCTTCGTAAACACGAGCGTCTTTTAGGCGAAAATCTGCTGAAAGGTCAATTACCCGGAGACCAGCAGCCAGAAGATCCGGAACCATGGCCATGGCTGCCTTGTGTGGCACGCAACAGAAGGCCACCTCAGCTTGGGAGGCTACCTGCTCAAGATCCGGCTCAATAAAGAAAAGATCAGGATAAAAAGGGCCTAGGGAAGGAAAAACTTCCCCTAAGGCCTTACCGGCCTCTTGGCGCGAGGTGACACAGGTAAGCTCTACCTGAGGATGAGAGGCCAAAAGACGTAAAAGCTCAGCTCCGGTGTAACCAGTAGCCCCAATAACGGCAACGGCAATTTTTTTCTCAGACATCGCTTTAAAAACTAAAAAGGGGAAGGTCCGCCTTCCCCTTTTTGGATTTGCCCTTCCTTAAAATAAATCCAAAACTAGCGCTTTGAGTATTGCTGGCCTCTTCTGGCCCCACGAAGACCATACTTCTTACGTTCCTTGACCCGGGCATCCCTGGTAAGGAAACCAGCCTTTTTGAGGGAGGAGCGAAAATCAGGGTTATAAAGGACTAAGGCCTTGGCTATCCCATGGCGGATGGCCTCGGCCTGGGCCGACTTCCCCCCCCCACAGACCGTGCAGATCACATCAAATTGGCCCTTTGTACCGGTAAGATCAAAGGGTTTATCAACCACAAACCGGGCCACCTCTGTATCGAAAAACTGTTCAAAATCCTGATTATTAACCTTGATCCGCCCGGCCCCTGGGGTCAGCCAGACGCGGGCAATAGCTGTCTTCCTTTTCCCTGTGGCGTAAAATCTAGTCTCAGCCATGTCGAACACCTCGATTATAGTTCTAGTTTTTCGGGCCGTTGGGCCTGATGAGGATGAACCTCACCCCGATAAACCTTGAGCTTCTTTAGGAGCTTGCGGGAGAGGCGATTCTTGGGCAACATCCGCTTGACCGCCAGACGAATAACCTCCTCGGGCTTTTGAGAGAGCATCTGGGCGGCAGAGCGAACCTTAAGACCTCCCATATAGCCAGAGTGCCGGTAATAAAACTTATCGCTGAGTTTTTTGCCTGTAAGGCGGACCTTGTCGGCATTAATAACAATGATGAAGTCTCCGGTATCAAGATGCGGGGTAAACTCAGGCTTGTGCTTGCCTCGAAGCCGCAAGGCAATCTGAGTGGCCAAACGCCCAAGAACCTTGTCCTTGGCATCAACTACGTACCACTTTCTCTTTATCTCATTGACCTTTGGCAATGGAGTTTTCATGGGGTCTTCCCGCCTTTCTCCTCAAAGTTTTTTAAAAAAATCCTCGGAACAGCGTCGAATGTTTAAAAGAAGATGGGCAACTTGTCAAGCAATTGCTACTTATTTAGGGTCACATTGCACCTCTTGGAGCGGGGAACTCTTTAGATCATCATCCCTTAGGCCAATCAACCATCACCCCCCTAGTTCATCTTGAGATTCTCTAGTAAGGAAAGTTTTTCCTTTATATCTAAAATAGAGCGTCTTCGCTTTTAAGTGTGTAATTTCGAGTTTTTTTAAAAAGACGCTGGTCAAAAAATTTTAGTTCGAGCAAGAAACTTGACTTTTTAGGGGAGACTTTGTTTCGTCTAGGCGTGGAGTTTTTCTTCAAGGTCAAGACCGTGTCAGAAATATTAGACATCCTGGTCTCTTTTCCGCCCCTTCCGGAAGAAGAAATCCCTTTGTCTTTGGCCCAGGGGCGCTTTGCCGCTCATGATATCCTCTCCCCGGAGGATCTTCCCCCCTTTGCTCGGAGCACCATGGATGGCTACGCCGTTCGGGCTGAGGATACCTTTGGGGCCCGAGAGGCAGAACCGGCCGTTCTAAAGATAATAGGTGAGATCGCCATGGGGGAGGCCCCCCATCTCCGGCTCTCCTCCGGCCAAGCCGTCAAGATCGCCACCGGAGGCATGCTCCCTGAGGGGGCTAATGCAGTGGTCATGATCGAACACACTGAGGCCGTAGGAGATCTGGTAGAGGTTCTTCGTCCGGTGGCTCCATGGGAAAACGTCATCAAAAAGGGAGAAGATATCTCCAAGGGAGACCTTCTTGTACCCAGGGGCAGCCGGCTTTCACCGGCCCTCCTTGGGCTTTTGGCCGGTGTAGGTATAAGCAGCCTCGTTGTAAGGAAGCAACCGCAGGTGGCTATAATTTCCACTGGAGACGAACTTGTTGAGGCCACAAAGAGGCCCCCGCTGGGGAAGATCCGGGATATAAATAGTGTCTCTCTTTCAGCAGCCGTTAGACAGGCCGGAGGGCAACCTATTATAAAAGGGATTATTCCTGATGTCCGGGAGGCCCTTTTTGAGTCCGTCTTAAACGCCCTTGATCAAGCAGAAGTGGTCCTTATCTCTGGGGGCTCATCTGTGGGTACCAGGGACTATACCCTTAAGGTAATAGAGGACCTTGCGGGCTCGGAGCTTCTCTGTCACGGTCTGGCTGTCCGCCCCGGCAAACCTACCATTTTGGCCCGGGTGGGGACAAAGGCCGTCTTCGGTCTTCCAGGCCAAGTAACCAGCGCCCTTCTCATCTTCTACATCCTTGTCCGGCCCTTGCTTTGCCACCTTCAGGGGGCCCAAGGAGATGGCCTTTTCCTACCCCGGACGAAAGCCCGGGTCAGCCGAAACCTGGCCTCGGCTTTGGGCCGGGAAGATTATATCCGGGCCCGGATCATCCACCAGAAAGATGGACTCTGGGTAGAGCCGATCTTCGGACGCTCCGGACTCCTCTCTCCTATGGTGAAGGCTGAAGCCCTGATACGTATTCCCCAAAACACTGAAGGTCTATATCAAGGAGAGTTGGCCGAGGTCTTCCTCCTCCCTTAAAGGGCAATTTTATTGCTTAAGGGGCCTCTTTGTGCTTTAAAGACGGAAAAGATCGATTTGGAGGTGGGCGGTGGCCGGGACGTACGCTGGAAGACTTCTTAAGGTCAACCTTTCCACCGGCGAGATCAAAACCGAGGAAATCCCCGAGGATCTCTTTAGAAAATATCTCGGTGGTCGGGGTCTAGGAACGAAGCTTCTCTTCGATCTCATGGATCCTGGAGTCGATCCCCTGGGGGCAGAAAACCTTCTCATCTTTGCCACCGGCCCCCTTACGGGCACTCCAGCCCCCACGGGTGGACGATATATGGTCCTCTGCAAAAGTCCCCTCACTGGGCTCATCGCCTGTTCTAACTCTGGTGGCCATTTTGGAGCCGAGCTCAAGGCCGCTGGTTTCGATCTCCTGGTTCTCATGGGTCAGGCCGAAAGACCGGTCTATCTCTCTATAAAAGACCAAGAGGTTGCCATCCGTCCGGCCGATCATCTCTGGGGGCTGACCACCGATGAGACCGTAACCAAAGTGCTCGAAGATTTTGGAGATGCAAAGGCCAAGGTGGCCTGCATTGGTCCGGCCGGAGAAAACTTGGTTCGCTTTGCCTGCATTATAAATGATCGACACCGGGCAGCCGGTCGTTCCGGGGTAGGAGCGGTTATGGGCGCCAAAAGGCTTAAGGCCATTGTCGTCCGAGGCACTTGGCGTCCACAGGCTCCGGAGGAAAAAGTATTTATGGATTTTATCCGCGAAAAAAACGAAATCCTCCGCCAAGACGCCATCACCGGCGAAGGCCTCCCCAGGCTAGGAACCAAGGTCCTTGATTCCATCATCAATGCCCACGGCCTCTATCCTACCAAAAACTTTCAGACCGGAGTATTTGAGGCCACTAGTGAGGTCTCTGGTGAGGCCCTGGTGGAAAAGGGCTACCTTAAGAAAAACAAAGGCTGCTATGCCTGCCCTATCCGCTGTGGCCGGGTGACAGAGCTTCCCACCGGTAACAAAGGAGAAGGTCCTGAATATGAAAGCGGCTGGTCCCTTGGGGCCTGCTGTGGAGTCAAGGATCTCATTGCCGTAACAGAGGCCAACTATCTCTGTAACCGTCTAGGGCTTGATACCATCTCCTGCGGGGTGACCATCGCCTGTGCAATGGAGCTTTACGAACGAGGCCATATTCCCAAAGATGACCTGGCCAAGGGGCCAGAGCCCCGCTTTGGAAGCTCGGAGGCCATTGTCTACTACACTCGAGCCTTGGCCTACCGCCAAGGCTTCGGAGACAGGCTTGCCGAAGGGGCCCTAAGGCTCGCCCAAAGCTATGGACATCCAGAACTGGCCATGACTGTCAAGGGTCAGGAACTCCCTGCCTATGATCCCCGAGGGGCCCAGGGCCACGCCCTTCAATACGCCACTTCTAATCGCGGCGGCTGTCATGTTCGTGGTTACCTAATCGCCCCCGAGATCCTCGGTGTCCCCGAGAAGCTAGACCCCCAAGAAACACGGGGAAAGGCCCAGTGGGTAAAAATATTCCAAGATCTTACGGCGGTTATAGACTCGCTTGGTCTGTGTCTCTTTACCTCTTTTGCCCTGAAGGCCGACGACTATGCCCAGCTCCTTTCCGCAGCCACTGGCCTTAACTACACCACGGCAGAAATGCTCCTCTGTGGAGAGCGCATCTGGAACCTGGAAAGAATCTTTAATCTTAAAGCCGGACTTGATCCCTCCCAAGACACCCTTCCAGAAAGGTTTCTCAAGGCCCCCATGCCCGAAGGACCCCAGAAAGGTGCCGTTGTCCGGCTATCTGAAATGCTTCCTGATTACTACCGAGAGAGAGGCTGGGATGGCTCTGGAAGGCCTACCCCAGAGAAGCTCCAGGAATTAGGTCTGGTCTGAGACCATTTTCTCCATGAAGGTAAAGCTCCGGTTCTTTGGTCTTTTGCGCCTCGATCTCCAGAAAGAGGAGCTATCGCTTTTGCTACCCGAAGGGGCCTCTGTGCGGATGGCCCTGGAGAAGGCAGCCCAAATCCTGGGCCCAGACCTCAAAAATCGCCTTCTTGAGGGAACAGGACCAAGGAGAGGAACAATAATCCTCATTAATGGGAAAAATATTCTTTACATTAAAGGCTTAGATACAGAACTTAAAGAAAAAGATAAAATTGATCTCTTTCCTCCAGGGGCCGGTGGCTAGGGGCATCTTTGCCAGACAACTATCGGTGATCTCCGAGGCCGACCATCAGCTCCTGAGCCAGGCCAAAGTTTTGGTGGCCGGGCTAGGTGGTCTGGGGGCAGCCGTCTCGGAGGCCTTGGTACGCTTGGGCATCGGAGGACTGGTGTTGGTCGATCCTAGCCGGATCGACTGGCCGGACATCAATCGCCAAATCCTCTACACCGCTGAAGATATTGGCCGGCCCAAGGTGGAGGTGGCCCTGGAGAGGTTGGCCAGGATAAGGCCAGGAGTCCAACTTTGGGGCTACCAGCAGGAGATTGGAGCAGATTTTTCTGTTCCCGAAGGGATCTCTGGAATCGTGGATGCCCTTGATAACTTCAGGGATCGTTTCATCCTTGATAAAGCCGCCAAAGAGGCTGAGGTCTTCCTGGTCCATGCTGGTCTAAATGGTCTCTTGGGTCAGGTAACAACTATCCTTCCTCATAGGGGGCCACGGCTGACGGAAATCTTCGCCGGTGCCGAACAAAGCTCAGTGTCTCCTCCGGCCCTGGCCCCTATATGTCTCCTACTGGGGGCCATAGAGGCCCTCGAGGTGGCCAAAATCATCATTGGTTTTGGGGGGACCCTAGTTGGACGCCTCTTGATTGTTGATCTACTAAATTATCGCTTTGAGATCATCCCCTTGAGGCAATAAAATTTTTAAATGGAAGGATATCAAATGAAGCGGAAGATTTATCTGCGCATGAAGCCCCTGTCTGAGGCCAGGGAGCTTTTTCTGGGTAACCTCACTTGGGACGACATTCTCAAGACCGAAGAGATACCGGTCTTTGAGGCCCGGGGGCGGATCACGGCTGAACCGGTCTTCGCCCGCCTCTCCTCGCCAACATTTAATGCTGCGGCCATGGACGGGGTAGCTGTCTGGGCAGAAGAGACCTTTGGGGCCAGTGAGACCACCCCTATCTCCCTCCGTCTAGGCCGAGAGGCTGTGATGGTGAATACTGGAGAGCCCCTTCCTGCCGGAAAAAATGCTGTCATTATGGTGGAACATATCCACTTTTTAGATGATGAAATGATTGAGATCCGGGCACCGGCCTATCCATGGCAACACGTACGCAAGGTTGGTGAGGATATTGTCTCTGGTGAGCTCCTTTTTACCCAAGGCCACCGATTAAGTCCTTGGGATTTAGGGGCCCTTTTAGCAGCCGGCCACCTTAAGGTAAGAGTCAAAGAACGACCTCGGGTGGCCATAATTCCTACCGGAGACGAACTCGTTGATCCCAGAGAAGGATTTGAGGCCCTTCCAGAAGGAAGGGTTATCGAATTCAACTCTGCCATTTTAGCAGCCCAGGTGGAGGAATGGGGAGGCAGACCGAGTGTCCTTCCTATTGTAGCCGATGACATCAATGCCTTAAAGGAGACAGTCTCAGGGTGTCTCGGAAGGTATCATCTTCTCTTTATTATTGCCGGAAGTTCAGCTGGAAGCCGGGACTTTACTGCTGCCCTGGTAGAGGAGATGGGAGAACTCCTGGTCCATGGGGTGACCATTATGCCAGGCAAACCGGTAGTTCTCGGCCAAATCGAAAAGACCCCGATAATAGGAATTCCCGGATATCCGGTTTCGGCAGTGGTAGCCATGGAAGCCTTGGGGAAATCAGCTTTTGAGGCCTTGTTGGGGACGAAACTCCCGGCCCCACTGCGGATTCAGGCCCACTCTGGTCGGAAGATCCCTTCTCGTCTGGGGATTGAAGAGTTTATCCGAGTCAAGGTGGGGGAGGTCTCTGGACACCGGGTCTTTCTGCCTCTTAAAAGAGGAGCCGGGGCCATAACCACCCTCACCCGGGCTGACGGAATCGTCCGCATTCCTGAAAATAGTGAAGGGATCCTGGCCGGAGAGAAAATGGAGGTCGAGCTTCTGCGGCCTGAAAAGGATCTGGATCAAAGTATCCTCGTGGTTGGCAGTCACGATTTGGCCCTTGAGCTTCTGGGTCAGTTTCTACGCCGCCATTATCCAGAGCTAGAACTCTCGTCGGCTCATGTAGGAAGCCTGTCCGGGATTTTGGCCGTAGGCGAAGGGCTGGCCCACTTGGCTGGATGCCATCTCTTCGACCCTCAGAGCGGGGATTTCAATCTGCCCTACATCAGAAAATACCTTCCCAAAACACCGGTCCGCCTGATCCACTTTGCCCGTAGATCCCAAGGACTGATCCTTCCTCCAGGAAATCCCAAAGCCATTGAATCCCTCTCTGATCTTGCTCGTGAGGGGGTAATCTTTATAAACCGCCAACCGGGTTCTGGAACCAGGGTGCTCCTTGATTATCATCTAAAACGTTTGGGAATCCGTCCCGAACGTATAAAAGGCTACGAACAGGAGGAGACCACCCATCTGGGGGTAGCGGTGGCCGTGGCCACGGGCCAAGCCGATGTTGGCTTGGGGATCAAGGCCGCTGCCAAGGTTCTGAACCTGGATTTTATTCCCCTTTTTGAGGAACGCTATGATCTCGTGGTAAGGAAGGATTTTTTTGAAGGCCCTCTTTTTGAGAAGCTTTATGAAGTCTTAAGGAATCCAGAGTTCGCCGAGGTTGTCTCCAGACTGGGGGGCTATAGAGTAGAGGAAATGGGGAAGATTATTCTTTCAAGCTTTTTTTCTGAAACTTGTCCAAAAAACACCCCTTTGGTAGAAGAGAGATCAAGGAGGTTTGGTATGGGTGAGATAGTTCAGGTCATCGGGCGCGAAATCCTTGATTCCCGCGGCAATCCCACAGTCGAGGCCGAAGTTCTTCTTGACAGTGGCTTCATTGGACGGGCAGCCGTCCCCTCTGGAGCCTCTACTGGCTCCAAAGAGGCTCTAGAGCTTCGAGACGGGGACAAATCGCGCTACAAAGGTAAGGGGGTCCTTAAGGCCGTTGAAAATATAAACAACATCATTGGGCCTGAACTTGAGGGGTTGGAGTCGAGTCAGCAGAGTTTTATCGACCAGACCTTACTCAACCTCGATGGCACGGAAAACAAAAGTCACCTGGGAGCCAACGCCATTCTAGCCGTCTCTCTGGCCGTGGCCAAGGCCACGGCCAGAGAACAAGGGCTTCCTCTTTACCAATATATTGGCGGAGTTGGGGCCCGGGTGCTTCCTGTACCAATGATGAACGTCTTAAATGGCGGGGCCCATGCGGACAACAATGTCGACATCCAGGAGTTTATGATCGTCCCCCTGGGGGCCCCGAGCCTCCGGGAGGCCCTAAGATATGGAGTGGAGACCTATCATGCCCTAAAGAGTGTCCTCAAGGGCTCTGGCCACAGCACGGCCGTGGGAGACGAAGGCGGTTTTGCCCCCAACTTGGCCTCTAACGAGGAAGCCCTGGAGGTCCTAGTTCGGGCTATTGAGGAGGCCGGGTTTCGAGTGGGAGACGATATCGCCTTGGCTATAGACGCTGCGGCCAGCGAGTTTTATAAAGACGGCCGTTATGTCTTTGTCGCTGAGGGCCGAAGCCGCTCGGCCGAAGAAATGATCGACTTCTACTCCCATCTGTTAGAAAACTACCCCATCGTTTCCATAGAAGATGGTCTAGCCGAGGATGACTGGATCGGCTGGAAGAAACTCACCGAGGCCTTGGGAGACCGAGTCCAGTTGGTGGGCGATGATATCTTTGTCACCAACACTCAGATCATCTCTGAGGGTATTAAAGAAGGGGTGGCCAATGCCGTCCTCATCAAGCTCAATCAAATCGGAACCCTAAGTGAGACTTTGGCAGCAGTAGAGATGGCCCATCGGGCTAGTTATCGGACCGTTGTCTCCCACCGTTCAGGAGAGACGGAAGACACCACCATTGCCGATCTAGCTGTGGCGACCAACTGTGGCCAAATCAAAACCGGGGCCCCTTGTCGGACTGACCGAGTGGCCAAGTACAACCAGCTCCTGAGGATCGAGGAGGAACTGGGGCCAGCAGCCATCTTTGCTGGCCCTAAAGCCTTTAGGACATGACCATCAACCGAATCCACCTCATAAGGGCTGTTCACCAGGCCTCGGCCCAAAAAGGGGGCCGGGGCCTGAATCGTTTTGAGGCTACAGCCCTGGTGGATCTATTCTTCTTACTCATCAAAGAGGCCTTCCTTAAGGGGGAAGACGTCCTCTTGTCGGGATTTGGGCGCTTCGAGGTCCGCTGCCGCGGTCCCAAAAAGGGGCGTAATCCCAAAACTGGCCAGGAGGTCGAGATCCCTCCGAGCTGGACCGTAACATTCAGGCCCTCTCGCAGTCTGCGCCATCGACTTCGCCAACCAGCCTGAGCTCTCCAGATAATTCTTCCAGACAGAATAGTGAAGTCCTGACTAAAAAGTGCCGATTAGACCAACAAGATGGGAAAGGGAGAGAATAGGCCATGTTTAAGGAGGTAAGGACCTTGGAAGGTAAGCGCCCTGAACCCGAATTCATGACTTTAGAAGAGGTCGCCGAGTATCTCCGTATCTCCATAAACACCCTTTACAAGATGGTCCAACAGAAACGCATACCGGCCCTCAAGGTGGGGCGTCTTTGGCGTTTTCGAAAGGATGAGATCGACGCATGGATGCGCGAGTGCGCCAATCAGGGAAGGGGCCGTCAGAAAGGCGGCAATGGCCAGAGAAGCTGACTCCTGCAAGCATGAGGGACGAACTCTTCCGGCTCCTCTGCCAACGGCTCCCCTATCCCCTCTCTGTCCACAGCCGGGACGGAAGCATCCTCTGGGCCAATCAGGCCTTTGCCGATCTGGTGGGTAAAGCTCTGGAGGAGGTCAAGGGGGAAAAATGCTATCGACTCCTCCATAACCTTGAAGCCTTCCCTTCCTTTTGCCCCCTCATGGAGGTCATCCATTTCAATCACCACACCACAGTTCGAACTGAAGAGATCATGCCTGGCCGAACGGCCGAAGTCACGGTAACACCCCTTGAGTTTGATAAAGAAGGGAAGGTTAAAACCTGTCTCCACCTAGTAAGGGAAATAACCGAAGAGATCGAACAGCTTAACCGACTTCGGCAGACCGAAAGGGCCTTTACAGCTATCCTGGATGCCTCTGTCTCTGGGATCGCCTTTTTGGTAGATCACTGTTTCCAATGGGTTAATCGGGGGTTTACAGAGATTCTCGGCTACGAGATGGCCGAAGTTCAGAACATGCCTCTCTCCAGCCTCTTTGACTCAGAGCTAGAGATAAACATCCGCCGCAAAGAGGCTCATCAGGCCCTAAGGCTCGAAGGACGCTATCGTTTCCAGAGCACTTTGAGGCATAAAAACGGCAACAAGGTCCATTGTCTGGTGGGATTGTCGCCCCTTGAGCGGACCAACCTTCGTCAGGGATTGGTGTTGACCATCATCGACATCTCTGATCTCACCAAGGCCCAGGCCAACCTGATAGAGGCCCATCAGCGCCTGGAATACGCCTATGCCAAGATCCGGGAGATCAACCAGGAGCTGGAAGTTAAGAATCGGGAACTTGAGCTAGCCAGACAAGAAGCCGAGGAGGCCAATCGGCTAAAGAGCGAGTTTCTGGCCAGCACCAGCCACGAACTTCGCACCCCGATCAACTCCATCATGGGCTTCCTCAAGCTCGTCCTCGATGGTCTCTATGACAATGAGGGAGAAATGCTCGATTTTGTGCGTACGGCTTACGAAAGCGCTGGCCATCTCCTTAACCTCATCAACGATGTCCTCGATGTGGCCAAAATCGAGGCCGGACGTCTGGAGATCGACTGTCTGCCCCTTAACCTCTCGGATTTCTTCACCGAGATCCGTCAACAGGCTCTGATTCAGGCCCGGAGTAAGAATATCTCGCTGGTGGTAGATGATCCTGGAAATCTCTATGTATATGCAGATCAGCAACGTCTCCGGCAGATCCTTGTCAACCTGATTGGCAATGCCATCAAGTTTACAGACAGGGGCGAGGTCCGGCTCTGGGCCGAGATAAAGCCGGGAACGGATCTAGTAGTTATCAATGTCCAAGATACAGGGATCGGTATTCCTCCAGACAAACTTCGGATCATCTTTGAGGCCTTTCGCCAGGTGGACTCTTCTCCTAGCCGTCCCTATGGTGGAACCGGGCTGGGTCTGACCATATCCAAAAAACTGGCCGAGCTTATGGGCGGCCGGCTCTCTGTGACCAGCCCGGGTCTTGGCCGAGGGACAATGGCTCGGGTCTATCTCCCGGCTGCCGGAGACCTCGATACCCGGACAGCCCCCATGGCCCCAGAGGCCAAAAAGCCTGTTGATGTCTTTGTGGTCTTCCGCAACCGAGTTGGCTATCCGGAGATAAAAGAAGTCCTTGAACAGAAGGAGCTCTCCTATCACCTCTTCTGTCATCCAGACGAGGTGGCGGCCATGATTGAGATAGACCGACGACCGAGGCTGATCATCTCAGACCTGATATTTCCCTGTCGGGAGGAGGCCAAAATCCGGACTGGAGAAGAATTGCTCAATTTTATAGACAAAACAGCCCCTTCGGTAGGAATGATCCTCTATGACGACACCGATGAACTCAAGACCGAAGAACTCCTTGAAGTCTACACCAACTGTCCATTTGAGATCCTTCCTAAACCCCCTCAAAGGCCTTCACTGCTCAAGGCCCTCTTCAGCCTAGGTATCCTTCAAGAACTTGAAGAACTTGAACAAAACGGCTGTTTTTGAAGGTCCTTAAGGATCAGATCTCTGACTTCAAAAGGGGAACGTCCTTCGGTCTCGATAGCCAAATGGGCTACCTTTTCATAAAGGGGGAGCCTTTCTTCAAGGGTGGTTCTTATCTCGGTCATCAAATCCTTGGCTTTGGTCAAGTAAGGGCGTTGACTTTCTGTCTTCCCATCGGAAAGGAGACGTTGATAGATGGTCTCCGGAGTGGCCTTAAGCCAGATGACCAGTGCTTGAGCCCTGATCTCTGGCCAAAGATCCTCATGGACTACGGCCCCTCCCCCACAGGCAACTACTAATTCCTGGCTTAGGGAGACAACCATCTCTAGGGCCTGACGTTCAAGAGCCCGGAAGACCGGCCATCCTTTCCGGGACACTATCTCCTTGATGGTCAAGCCGGCCTCCTTCTCTATGAGCTGATCAAGATCTACCCAATCCATCTCCAGGGCCTCGGCCAGGAGGCGGGCCTGGGTCGTCTTCCCAGTTGCTCGATAGCCTACAAGAAAGAGCTTCATCGCGGATACAGGGATTCAAAAACTTCCCAGTACTGGGGAAAACTCTTGGCCACACAGCCTGGATCTTTAATCTTTACCCCGGCCACCTTAAGGCCAATCAAGGAGAAGGCCATGGCTATGCGATGGTCATCGTAGGTCTCGATAGTGGCCCCTTTGAGGGGGACCTTACCCTCAATGATCAGCCCATCTTCAAGCTCTTCAACTATTCCTCCAAGGCGTCTGAGCTCCGTGGCCACCGCCGCCAAGCGGTCGGTTTCTTTGATACGAAGATGGGCTACATTGCGGATTACTGTTCGGCCATTGGCAAAGGCGGCTACAGAGGCCAGCGTAGGGACGAGGTCTGGCCAGCGACCCATGTCCAGCTCGAGGCCCTGAAGGTGGCCTGAGGAAGAAACCGTAACTGAGTTTGAAGAATAAGAGACCCGGCAACCCATCTGGGCCAGAATGCCCGCAAAGGCGGCATCGCCCTGGAGAGAGGTCTGGGGCAGATTAAGTACCGTAACCTCACCTCCGCAGATGGCCGCCGCTGCCAAAAAATAAGAGGCTGAAGAGGCATCAGCCTCAACCTGATAGTGACTGGCCAGATAGGGACCCCGACCAGGCCGAAAAAGACCCTCCTGACGATCGGTATCCACCCCAAAGGCCTTCATTACGGCCTGGGTCATGGCCACATAGGGCTCGGAGACAAAGCTATCACCTAGTTTGATCTCTGCCTGTCTCTGGGTATAGGGACCAACCAGGAGCAGGGCTGAAAGATACTGGCTACTTTTGGCCACAGAGACCTTGGTCGGCCCCCCGAAAAGCCCTTGGGCCTCCAGATAAACCGGAGGACAAGGACTTTCCTTGAGGAAGTAAGCCTTAAGGCCCCAGAGGGATAAGGCCTCGATGAGATCCTTTATAGGACGTTCGTCCATCCTTCGGGAACCAATAATAAAGGCCCCACCACGGCCCAAGGCACAGACAGCCGTAAGGAATCTTATTCCGGTACCGTTGTTGCCCATGTAAATAAGGCCCGGAGGGAGGGAGATCTTGCCGGCAGTGCCGGCGACCAGAAGGCTTCCATCTCGATCTTCAAACCTAGCCCCCAAGCCCGAGAGACCCCGACGCAAAAGCACGGTATCCTCACTTACCAGACAGCCATCAAGCCGAGAGATTCCCTCGGCCAAAGCAGCGCAGACCATGGCCCTTTGAGTTATACTCTTTGAGCCTGGAACTCGAACTCGGGCCTTGAGGGGACCTTTAAGCGGCCTTATCTTATAAAGATCCATAAGTTTCAGCCCTTTCCCTATCAGCCTTTGCCAACTAGAGCATCCAAGGCCGCCTTTCTCATGATCTCTATCGGAGCCTTTTCCTCCGTCCAGAGTTCAAACTGGGCGGCCCCTTGATAGACCAACATAGAGAGCCCGTCTATCGTCTGGCAACCAGCGGCCTCGGCCTCCTTGAGTAATCTGGTCTTAAGGGGAGAATAAACAATATCCATGACCACCTTGAATTGAGAAAGGACTTCCCTTGGCACCAGGGAACGATCCTCCTCTAGGCCTACCGTCGTCGTCTGGATGAGGATCTCGGCCGATAGGTGAACCATCTCCTCGAGATCTCCGGCAACGGCCCCGATTTCGCGGGCCAGGGCCTCGGCTTTTGAACGGGTTCGGTTGAGGATCACCACCTCGGCTCCGGCCTCAGAGAGGCCGTAGGCAATGGCCCGAGCCGCTCCCCCGGCCCCCAAGATAAGCACCCGCCTCCCCCGGGGATCAATCACTTCTTCAATGGCCTTAAGGGCCCCGAGCCAATCAGTGTTCAAACCTTTAAGCCCTTTCGGGCTGGTGACAATGGTGTTTACCGCCCCGATCCTTCGGGCCAGAGGATCTATTTCATCAAGAAGATCCATTACTGCCACCTTATGAGGTACAGTTACCGAAACACCGTTTATCCCCAAGGCCTTAAGCCCGGAGAGGGCCGCCGGTAAGGTCTCCGGCCGGGTCGGGAAAGGCACATAGACCCCAGGATAACCTGTGACCCTAAAGGCGGCATTATGCATGGCCGGGGAAAGAGAGTGGGCCACTGGATAACCAATAATCCCGAAGACCTTGGTCCGGCCGGTAATTATTCCAGCCATTTAAGCATCTCCTTCAAGGCCCTAATCGGAATCTGACCAGCAGCAGCCTCTCGGCCTTCTTCTAGACAAGAGTAGGTCATCACCCCCCCAAGTAAGACTGTAGCCAAGCGACTTATGCGTCCCAAAGGCCCCATACAAAAAGCTGCCAGCGGAAAACCCAACTCCTTTTGGGCCCAGGGAAGAAGTTCCAGAAGACGAAGGTTATCTTCTGGAGCCCGGGCATAGGTAACAACTTTGCCCCAGTCAGCCCCGGTTTCTTTGAGAAGAACTACTTGCTCTTTCAGATGTTCTTCCCGAGGGGTTTCTGAAAAATTATGATAAGAAGCAACAAGCTTAGTCTTCCCCTTACGATAGACAAATTCCCTCCAGACCTCCCGAGGGACATCATGTTCAAGATCGAGATAGTCGGCCTGCCCTAAGGCCTCAGATAAGATGGCCAATCTCAACTCCTCGGGGCCTTGATAGAGCCCTCCCTCCCTTTTAGGCCGGAAGGTAAAAAGAAGGGGAAAAGGAAGGGCCTCCATAAAGACCCTAGGGTCGGGATCCTTAAGGGCATCAAGTCTGATCTCGATGAGATCAGCCAAGGCCCCGGCTTGAGCGGCCCTTCGAAGGGCCTCCTTGGGGTCGGCCTCAAGAATAGAGACACAGATCAAGCTTTGAAAACCTCCTTTTTACACTGGAAACTTAGATAGTCGCATCAGGGCTTGAGAAATCTCTTTTTGGCTATCTGGTAGATCCGAGCCACTTCTTCACTATTTAGCCCCGCCCCAAGGCCGATCTGATGGGCAAAGTCCTTGGTCAAAAAATCACTGGGAGCGTGGCCATCGGAGTTTATTACCAAGGGAGCCTCATAGCGCCGGGCCAGCACCGCCAGATGGCCGTTACCAAGGCAGTGGCCTTTGCGCCCGGAAAGCTCCAGAAAAACCCCTTTTTGGGCGGCCAATCGGACATCTTCTTCACAGATAAGTCCAGGATGGGCCAGGATATCAGCACCAGCAAGGATCGCTGCCCGATTAGTCCCAGGGGCCACAGGTTCAACCAAAGTCTCACCGTGGACGACAACAACCCGGGCCCCAAGCTCCCGGGCCCTTTTGACCAAAGGAGCTACCAAGTCAGGAGCCACATGGGTGATCTCGATGCCCGGGATGAGTCTCGTCTGGCTGTGAGCGTTGATCTCTTCGGCAACCTTGACCATCCGGGGAATGATCAAATCAAGGTTGGAGCTATCGGCATGATCGGTGATGGCCACGGCTTCATAGCCCATGACCTCAAGGCGCCTTATCAATTCCGAGGGGATGAGCTCTCCGTCACTAAAGATAGAATGACAATGCAGATCGAACATGGACTACATTTTGTATTTGCTAAAGGTCTCTGGGTCAAGGGACTCCAAAATATCAGACCACTTATCCCCCTCTTTGGCTTCGGATTTCTGTTCCTCCAGCTGACGACTTTTGCGCAGGACCTCCTCGTGGACATAAATCTCTGCTCCGGTACGCAAGGCCAGAGCGATAGCATCACTCGGACGAGCATCGATCTGCATCTCCCGACCATCAAGGTCCAAGGTGATCAGAGCATAATAGGTATTATCTTTGAGATCGCAGACCTCAACCCGGGGAATCTTGATTCCCAAACTGTCCAGGATGTTTTTCAGAAGATCGTGGGTCATGGGGCGGGAGAACTCAATCTTTTCGATCTGAGTAGCAATGGCCGTCGCCTCCAGAAGCCCGATCCAGATGGGCAACGTCCGCTGCCCCCCCTTTTCTTTAAGGATCATAATGGGGGTGTTGGAGACGGGATCAAGGGCAATGGTCTGTATTTCCATTTTGATCATCACTGCCTCCTCCCTCCGGACAACCGGAGTTCAATGGAGAGTGCCTGCCAAGCGACCCTTGAGGGAATGTCGACAGGCCTCCTCTATCAAGACCTCAACCAATTTACCAATGAGGTCCTGACCACCATAGAAGTTTACCACCGTATTTTGCCTGGTCCGCCCCATCCATTGATGAGGATCAGTCTTACCCCGACCTTCGACCAGAACCTCCACCTTCTGTCCGACCAGACGTTGATATCGTCGACGGGTTATCTCCTGCTGAAGCTTATGGACCTTGGCCAGACGTCTCTCTTTGACTTCCTCTGAGACTTTGTCAGGAAAGGTACGGGCTCGAGCAAAAGGTCTGTCAGAGTATTTGAAGGAAAAGATTTCATCAAACTGAACCTCTTCTAACAGACAAAGGGTAGCCTCAAAGTCCTCTTCAGTCTCCCCAGGAAAACCAACAATGAGATCGCTAGTGAGAGCTATCTGAGGAACCATCTCCCGTAGTTTCCTCACCTTCTCCAGGTACCCCTGTCGGGTATAGCCTCGATTCATGGCTTTGAGGATCCGGTCAGAGCCCGACTGGACAGGCAGGTGAAGATGTTCACAGAGGATCGGTATCTCCGCAAAGGCTGCCATTAGCTCCGGAGAGAGGTCCTTGGGATGGCTGGTAGTAAAGCGCAAACGTTCAAGCCCCCTGACCATAGCCACCTCTCGGAGGAGCTCAACAAAAGAGGGAAAGCCAGGCTGGGTTTTGCCATAGGAGTTGACATTTTGCCCCAGAAGGGTGACCTCTTTGACCCCCTTTTTCACCAGGGCTTCAATTTCGGCGATGATTTCTGTTGGAGGCCGGCTGATCTCAGGGCCACGAACATAGGGAACGACACAATAAGAGCAATAATTATTGCACCCTTGCATGATAGTAACAAAGGCCCTAACAGCCCTCTGACCAACCTCGGGCGAGGCCGAAGATGGCAGGCAGAAATTGTCATTTATCTCGGTATCGACCACCGGTCCCTCACCAGCTTCAACCCTGGCCAAGGCCTCCCTGAGACGATAGACACCCTGAGGTCCAAGGACTATGTCTACATAGGGCAGCCTCTCCACCAGGCGCTCTCCTTCTTGCTGGGCTACACAGCCACAGACAGCAATGATCACCTCTGGCCGACGACGTTTGAGGTGCTTAAGCCTTCCGACTAGACTGTAGACCTTGACCTCGGCCTTTTCCCGGACGCTACAGGTATTGAGGATAATGAGATCGGCCTCGTCCGGATCCGAAACGAGGTCATAATCCGGGCGCAGGGCCTCGAACATGCGCCGGGAATCATACTCATTCATCTGGCAACCGAAGGTGCGAATGAAGAGCCTCTTTTTGGCTGCTTGGGCAGTCTGTTCTTTCCGAGCCTCGATATCGGTCAGCATATTTAAAACTTATTCTATCGAGTCCATATGTTCAACCTAGTCCAGACTATCAAGGCCTATGGCCAGGGCCAGACGGGCCAGGGCCAGATGCAGCTCGGCAAGAGCATTAATATGGTTAGTACGGGCTACAAGAAGAAGGTGTTCAGCATCCAGAACCTCGGTGGTCGCTGCCAACTGCTCCCGGTATCGCTCCCGATGAAGCCGAAAGTTCTCTTGAGCCTGCTCAAGGGAGGCCTTGGTTAGCTTAAGTCTCTCTTGGGCCTCAGAAAGACCCAGATAGGCTTCCTTGACCTCTAGGGTCACCTGATCAAGGATTTCCTGGGCCAGAGCCTCGGTTTTCCTCAGGCGTGAACGAGCCGCAGAGACGGTATCAGCTGTCTTTCCCCACTCAAATATACTCCAGCGCACCTCGGCCATAAAAGTAATGTTTTCCGTATTGCCGTAAGGATTACGGTCAAGGTCAGCCGTATCACCAATGCGTTGGTAGGTCGCCGTCAGATCGAGCCAAGGATAATAATTACTTTGGGCCAAGCGGATACCAGTTTTGGCCTTCTCGATGGCCAGTTTGGCCGCGACAATCTCTGGACGTCTTTTTCTGGCCAAGTCAAGGGCCACCTTAAAGGGAGGATAGCTGACCACCTCATCCAGACAATCAATCACTTCTATCGGAGCATTGATGTCTTCTTGAATGAGGACGTTGAGCCTAGCCTGAGCCAGACGAAGATTGTTAGTCGCCCTTATCAGATTATGTTTTGCCTCAAGATAGGCCACTTTGGCCTGGAGAAGATCGGCCTTGTTGATCAGGCCCTGAGTAAAGAAGGCCTGGGCATCTTTAAAATGGGCCTCAAGACGCCTCTGGGCCAAAAACATTTCCTGCTGACGCCGTTTGGCCTCCAGGAGCCGGAAATAGGCCTCTTTGACAGCATAGATCAGCTCCTGACGGCTACGGACCTCTTCGACTTTGGAGATATCGGCCTCTAAGGCGGCCAAGCGGTGTCTGGCCCAAAGGGCCAGACCATGAAAAAGAGGCTGACGAAGGACAACCTGCCATTGATAGGTCTGCTTGGCAGAGATGGGCACATCCCGGTTAAGGATGACCACGGTGGTCTGATCCCTGTATTTGGTGAAGGTGTAAGAGGTCCAAAGCTTAGGTAAAAAATCTTTATAGGCTGAACGTTCCCTGGCCCGAGCCTCAGAGACAGATTCCCGAAAGACCTTAAGGCGTGGGTGGCGTTCTAGGGCTAAGTGAAGACAGTCTTCCAAGCTAAGGCGGGCTGAAAACGCCGTCACCGGCCAAAGAGAAAACCAAACCA
Source organism: Thermosulfuriphilus sp. (assembly GCF_054026695.1). Lineage (NCBI taxonomy): Bacteria > Pseudomonadati > Thermodesulfobacteriota > Thermodesulfobacteria > Thermodesulfobacteriales > Thermodesulfobacteriaceae > Thermosulfuriphilus > Thermosulfuriphilus sp. The sequence continues at coordinate 87,308 of NZ_JBPMLP010000053.1, read as the reverse complement.
GCAAAATAAGCCTCATTAAAGACCGCCACCTCATGAAATCTCCTCTGGTAGAAGTTGAGGGGCCAAGTCGTCAATGATGGCCATGACCTCAGAATAGGTCTCCCTTGTAACCAGAAGCTCTACTTCCCCCCTCAAAGGATCCCTGGTCCTCAAGAGGCCCAAGTGGCCATAGCCTTCAAGGACAAAACGCAACCAATAGATCTTTTGGGGATTGATCCGAAGATAGATTCTAAGACCCTCTTCTCGAAGGCAATCATCCATCCAGCAACGCCCCTGCTAAGTCATAGCAAAAAGTCAAAGATGAGGGAACCAGAGATGGGCCTCAGGCGATCCCCAAGAGACTTCCTGCCTGACGAATAAAAAAGGCCACCAGCCAAGCTAAGGTCATCAGATAAAAGATGGAAAAAAAAGTCCATCTAACAGAACCCGTCTCCCTCCAGATGGTGATCACACTGACAATACAGGGGACATAGATGAGGACAAAGACCATAAAGGCAAAGGCTGTAAGAGGGGTTATACCCGAGGATTTCAGAGCCTCAGAGAGGCTAGAGAATCCTCCCTCTGTGGTGGCTTCCCGGACGTGGTAGAGAACCCCCATAGAAGAGACGACCACCTCCTTGGCCACAAAGCCTGTCATCAGGGAAACCCCCATCTGCCAGTTAAAACCCAAGGGGGCAATCAGAGGCTCGATGGCTTGGCCAGCCTGCCCGATGTAGCTCTCCTCAATGGGTGGGGCTTGACCATCTATCCGGGGAAAGGCCGTTAGAGCCCACAGAACCACTGAGAAGGCCAGAACCACACCGCCCATCTTTTGAAGATAGACCTTGGTTTTGTCCCACATGTGGATAAGGATGCTCTTTATAGTCGGGAGGCGATAAGGAGGAAGCTCCAGAACAAAGGGAGCGATCTCTCCTTTGAAGATTGTCCGACTGAATATCTGGCCCATAAGAACCGCCAAGATGATGCCCAAGACGTAAATACCAAAGATCACATTCCCCTCACGTCCTGGGAAAAACGTACCGGCAAAAAGGATATAGACCGGTAGCCTTGCCGAACAACTCATCAAAGGATTGATAAGGATGGTCAGAAGCCGGTCCTTACGCGATTCCAAGGTCCTGGTAGCCATGATCGCCGGGACGTTACAACCAAAGCCCATAAGAAGGGGAATAAAGGACTTTCCATGAAGCCCCAGGGTGTGCATGATCCGATCCATAATAAAGGCCGCCCGGGCCATATAGCCGGTGTCCTCAAGAAGGCTTATCCCCAGAAAGAGTAAAAGGATGTTAGGCAAAAAGACGATCACTCCCCCCACGCCTCCGACAATCCCCTCGACGAGGAGATCCCGGAGGAGGCCCGGGGCCATGTGGGCGGTGAGCTGGTTGCCAATCCATTCCACTCCAGCCTCAATCCAAGAGACCGGGATCTCTCCCAGACGGAAGGTAAGATAAAAAAGGAGATACATGAAGAGAAAAAATATGGGGAAGCCCAGAAGACGGTTGGTGACAACCTGGTCGATACGATCTGAAAGACTTACTCGGGCCTGGGGGGAAAGACGCATGGTCTCCCGGAGGGCCCCAGCGATAAAACCGTAACGGGCCTCAGCAATAAGGGCCTCTGCTGTTTCTTCAAAGAGATCCTGGATCCGCTCCCGGGCCTCCTGGGCCATGGCGACGATCTCTCTGCCCCCGTAAGAGGCCACTTTGGCGACAATGTCCTGATCTGCCTCAAGGAGTTTTACTGCCAGCCAACGGGAAGGATACTTATCCTTTAAAGGGCTTTGGGAGAGGACCTCACTTAGACGGGCAATCTCTTTTTCCAGTTCTGAACCGTAGTTGATGTGGATTCGACGGCTACGGGGCTCCCGCCCCTCGGCCACAGCAATGGCCGAAGAGATGAGTTCCTCCATGCCTACGGACTTGGTACCCACAGTCTTGACAATGGGAACCCCCAGGAGAACGGAAAGCTGCTCGAAATCTATTTTGATCCCCCGGGCTTCGGCCAGATCGACCATGTTCATGGCAAAGACCAGAGGGGCTTCAAGCTCGATAAGCTGAACTGCCAAGTAAAGATTGCGCTCTATATTGGAGGCATCAATAACATCGACCACTACCTCTGGCTGTTCATCGAGAATAAAATCCCGGGCAATAACCTCTTCTACCGAGTAGGCCGTAAGGGAATAGATTCCAGGCAGGTCCACCACTCGGATTTGATAATCATTGTATGTGAGGTAGCCTTCCTTTTTCTCAACGGTTACCCCGGGCCAGTTACCAACCTTTTGGCGAGCTCCAGTAAGGTTATTGAAGATGGTTGTTTTGCCGGCGTTGGGGTTGCCGATTAGGGCCAAGGTGATCTGCTTCATAGAATAAAGACTAGAGAGGTTCCACTAGGATCTTTTCCGCCTCTTCGTGACGAAGGCTGACATGATACCCCTTAATGAGATAGTCCACCGGATCTTTCAGGGGGGCGTACCGGACGACCTCAACCTCGGCTCCAGGAATAAAGCCCATCTCCATGAGCCGCATCTTAAAGGGCCCATTGCCCAGAATCCTTACAATCCGGGCCCGCTGACCGGTACGGAGATCATCAAGACTACAAGCCATAAACACCTCTAGCGCAGATTGAGCTTTTTGCGACACTCAGGGCAGTAACCGTAAACCTCCAACTTGTGGCCGACAACCCGGTAGCCAAACTTTTCAGCCAGATTTTCCTCGATTCTTTTAAGAGATGGCTCTACAAATTCGTCTATCCGCCGGCACTCAAGGCATCTTAAGTGACAATGGTGTTCATGGCCATAGATGAACTCATAGTGCATGTGGCCGTCTTCATAATAGACTTCCTGGATAAGGCCACAATCTATAAGAAGGGGAATCGTCCGGTAGATGGAAGCCTTAGAGAGACGTTCGCCCTTGTTGCGCAACCTCAAATAAAGTTCATCGACATCGAAATGGTCGTGAGTATCCATGATCTCGCGGAGGATAATTTCGCGTTCAGGGGTGTAGCGAAGGCCCTTTTTGCGAATATAGTCCTTAAAGATCTGAAACTCGGGCCGACCTTCGGCCCCGGATGCCTTTCCATCTCCCATGAATAAATCCTTAAAGCAGATTGTGACTATCGTCGCTAGAAGTAGAAAATATCCCTTTTTATGTCAAGTAGAGACTCTTTTTCAATTGTGATTAGATCTTCTCCAACTCATAATCCCTCTGTCCGAGGCCTATTTCTTCAGCATGGGCCAACTGGATCTCCCAGTCAACCTTAGGATAAAGCCCCCGGAGCTTATCCTCCTCGGCGGATATTTTGTTAGTGAGGACTGAACCTGGAAGGGCTGACTCTTGGTTTATAAGGTCAACAGAGGCCTGATCTATAGCCACAGGATCCCTGGAGGCCAGGATGCCAATGTCCCTAACAATGGGATAATCATTAAAATGGTAGCAGTCGCAGGCCGGGGAGACATTCATAATGAAGTTGAGAAAAACCGAGCGGTCTTTTTTGCCCCAAAGAGCCCCATAGGCATATTCAGCAAGCTTTTTCAAAAAGGAAGGCCCGGCCTCGTTCCACTGGACCTGGATGGCCCCTTCCGGACAGATAACGATACATTCCCCACAACCAATGCACTTCTTGGAATCGATGAGCATTCTTTTGCCCGAAGGGCTGGGGGCGATAGCCGAAGAAGGACAGTAGTCCAGACATGTCCTACACAGCACACACTTCTTTTTGTTGACCTTGGGGGCAATGGTAGAGTGCTGAATGAGCTTGCCTTTGCGGGCTGCACAACCCATCCCCAAGTTTTTAAGGGCCCCGCCAAAGCCTGAAAGTTCATGGCCTTTGACATGACTCATGACCACCAAGTGATCTGCCCGATAGATGGCCTGGGCAATATAGAGCTCCTTTAGAAGCGGAAGATCCACCTTCAGGCACACAAAGTTATCTCCCAGAAGGCCGTCGGCGATGATAATCGGAGCCCGAACTACCGCAAAATCAAAGCCGTTTTCTATGGCTGTCTCCAGGTGGACCACGGCATCGGAGCGACTACCCTTATAGAGGGTGTTGGTGTCAGTAAGAAAGGGAGTGGCTTTGAGGGCCTTAATAATATCGACCACTTTACGGGCGTATTGGGGGCGGATGTAAGCCAGATTACCCTTCTCTCCGAAATGAATCTTGATGGCCACCCGACGACTGGGCCGGATGATCTCCTTAAGGCCAGCCTTTTCCAGGAGAAGGCCCACCTTGTCTAGAAGATTCTGCCTGGATTCGGCCCTCAAGTCGGCAAAATAGACCTTGCTAGCCATGGTTCCTCCTAACGAGCCGCTTCTTCAATATCGACAATCTTGATGTCCCCGACGTAGTCCTTGGCCTGATAACGAGTGATTTGGGTCATCTTTTTGGTAAGAAGACTCATCCGTTTAAGGTTACGGAGGATAAGGTCCACCTCTTCTCGAAGCCCAGGAAGCGACGTAGGCAGTTCCTCCAAGAGAAGTTCTGCCGCCCCAATAGCCACAAACATAGGAGTATTGAGTTCATGAGCCACGGCCCGGGCCATCTCTACCACCCCTTGGAGCCGTTCCCGCTCCATGGTTTCCTTCTCAAGGAGTTTCTGAGGAGTGATATCCCGAATTACCTCGATAAAAAATTCAATCCTGCCCTGGGAGTCCACCACCGGTGAGGTAACCACCTCCAAGTAGTGAGGGCCATCTTCCCTAGGAAGTTCGATCACCCTGGTAGCCGGCCTTCCTGAAGCCTCGACCTCCCTGGTAGGACAGGTTTCTTCATTACAGAAGGAAATGACCTCATAACAAGGCCGGCCAGAGACCTCCTCCGTGGAAAGATTATAGTGCTTCAGGAAGACCTTGTTGGCCATAACGATCCGCCCCTCAGGATCAATGACCACCAGACCAGCATGAAGACTGTCAATAATGCTTTTCAGAAAGCGTTCCTGTTGTTCGAGGGCCCTTAACAGATGATTAATTTTCTCATAGGCCTGGGCCTTCTTAAGGGCAATGCCTCCCTGTTCGGCCACTGCCATGGCAAAGTTAACCTCCGTCTCGCTAAAGCTCCGAGGCTCCGAGGTAAGAAGCCGCAAGACCCCCAGAATCTCCCCCTCTACCAAGATAGGAACAGCCAAAATACTCTTCACTCCTTCCCTTCTGGCGGCTTCCTGATAACGAATCCGGGAATCACGGGTGGCGTCGTAGATGGCCACCGGCCGGCCAGCCAAGGCCTCATGGATGGCCCTTTCATCGTCGATAGACCCCCGGGAAAGATATTCCTCAGAGAGCCCGGAGGCGGCAACCAACTCAAGATGACCACCTTTAGGATCAAGCAAACGGATAGTGCATCCCTTCAGCCCCATGACCTCTGGTAATTTAGTGACGATAAGGTCCAGGATTTCTCGGAAAGAAAGAGTGGAGTTTAAAGCCTTACCAATCTCGTTGACGGTCTTGAGATACTTCACCTGACGCAACTGATGACGATAGAGACAGGCATTTTCGATGATGATGCCGCATTGTTCGGCCAAGACCTTCAGAAAATCTATATCCTCAGAAGAAAATTCCCTACTCTGACGGGAAAAAAGGCTGAGCATACCAATGGTTTGCCCCCGGGAGATTACCGGGACAGTGACAAAGGACTTTATCCCCTCGCGGGAGAAGATCTCCTTAAATAAGGGCCTATCGGCCCAGGAAGAAGCTTCAAGGAGAAGGGGTTCTCCTTCTAAGACCTCATCAAGGAGATGGTCATCAAGGGCCGCCCACTGTCTGGTAGACCGATCGGTAAGCCCTGAGAAAGCCCGAGGAACAAGGTGATCACCGGTCTCATCGAGCAGACAGACCATGGCTCCATCAAAGCCCATGGCCTTGGGAACCCGTTCAACCAGAAGCTCAAGCACCCGATTAACATCCAGCGTGGCCGAAATGGTCTTAACTATATCCCGGAAAAGCTGAAAATAGGTCTCTTGCCTTCCACCCATAGACATCTAAGATAGAAGGAGGGGCCCTTAAATGGCCCCTCCTTAAATTATTAGCCAACAAAGACTATCAGTCTTTTATTCTGTCTTCTTTATCACCTGAACCTTATTAAATTTCAAGGGCGGTGTTCCGCTATAAAGACAGCTACAGCTTGGTTTCATAACCTTTGTCGTTCCTGTTCCCCAGAACCGAGGATACTTGGGATCGGCCTCAAGGCCGCGCCAGTGCCCAAAACCACCAGCGGCAGCCACTACCCCCTGACGAATATTCCAGGTAACCCGGACCTTGGTCTCAAACTCCCCCCAAGGGCTTCTGACGATCACCTGATCACCATCTCTGATCCCTCGGATCTTGGCATCGATAACATTGAGCCACAAAGGGTTGCTTCCCCGCTGCTTCATGAGCTGGATATTGTTCATCGTCCCGCAGTGTTCATGTTCCAAAACTCGAAAATAGCCCAATATAAGGGGATATTTCTCATCGGGCTTAAGGTCAGGCCAATCCTCCCAAGGATCTTTATAATCTGGAAGGGGATCAAGACCCTTTTTCTCTGCCACAGGATGTTTGAAGTTATATTTGCCAGTGGGGGTTTTCCCTGATGAGCCATAGCCCTCCGGTGGATTGAGGCTACCCCACTTCTTATATTTGTAATATTCATGAGGATCAGTGATGTAGTAGCCGGTCTTCTTAAGTTCCTCAAGGCTTACCGGAAATCCCCGAAGTTGGTTGCGGATAAAGTCCTCTTCTTTCTGCCAGGGGAAAAATTCCCCAAAGCCTAGGCGACGAGCCAACTCCGTGAAGATCCACCAGATAGGTCGAGAGTCATAGAGGGGATCAATGACTTTCTGGAAAAGGCTAATAAAAGACTCATAGGTCCAATCAGCCACCACCCGGCTTTGCTCCAGATAAGTACAGTCTGGAAGGACGACATCAGAAAGAGTGGCCGTATTGCTCATGAATATATCTATGGCCACCCGGAAGTCCATCTTCTTGATAGCCCGGACGATGGAATCTTCGTTCCCACAAGAAAGGACCGGGTCGCCGAAATAGCAGACCAAGGCCTTGATTTTCCCCTCATCCACCTGTTCTTCCAGATAAGCCGGCCACCAACCACTCCAGATGCGACCCTCATTGAGCTTTACCTTAGGAGCATTATTGGGGGGTTTGGGCTGGCCTTCACCCCAGGGACTAGCCAACTTTCTCTTAAAAGGAAGACTTGGACCTCCAGGGGCGTCAAAGGTACCTTTGAGTCCATTTAGGGCCATGATGGCCATGGTGGCGTAGAAGGCATTGGGGCTTTGAGAAACCCCGGTCCAACAGAGGGCGGCCGGATGATCGGCATACCCAAATTCACGGGCCAAGCGCTCAATGGTGGCCGCTGGCACGCCACAGATCTTCTCGGCCCATTCCGGAGTCCGTGGCTGGCCGTCTTCCTCCCCCAGAAGGCGGCGCCTGAAATCTTCGAAACCATAGGTCCAGTTTTCCACAAAATCTCGGTCATAGAGGCCCTCTTTGACGATCACATAGCACATGGCCAAGGCCAAGGCCCCATCGGTAGCCGGCTTTATGGGGATCCACTCTGTGGCTGCGGCTGCGGTCTCGCTACGCCGGGGATCCACGGCCACCAGCTTACAGCCCCGCTTAAGGGCCTCTTTGAGGAGGGAGAGTTTTCGCTGCCCCCCTGAAGTGGCGTATTCGTTGATGCCAAAAAGAATGACAAAATCACTTTGACTGTAGTCGATCCAGGGACGCTTATCATTCAGATTATATTCGTTGGCCATGCGAATGGGATTGTCACACATTACCCGGTGGGTCACCTTGTGGGGGCAACCATAGGCGGCCATGACGGCCTCGTGCAGCCAAGCATTAAAATCATTGCCTCGATGATACCCTACAGTAGCCGGATCAAGCTCTTTGAGCTTGGCAGCTACCAGATCCAGGGCCTCATCCCAAGAAGCCTTTCGAAAACGACCATTTTCTTTGATAAGAGGGGTCTTTAAGCGATAGGCACTGTAGGTCTGAAGATGGGCGTTGCCTCCTTTAATACACAGACGCCCCCCGCCTTTGGGATCCCCAGCCAGCCCAGTAATCCCCTGAATGATACCATCCTTTACCCTTACCGTCTGGCCACAAAGCCCCAGACAGATATAACAATGAGTGGGATAAGTCCGGAGACCTCCTTCAGGAAGGGCTCCTCGGCTAAGGGTCCGATAGTCTTCAAGGGGAAGCTTTTTAAAGAGGGGGTAAAAAAGGGCCAGGGTCTCAAGATAGGCCTGATTGGGGCTTGTCCCTGACTCCACACTGAAAAGGTACATCCTCTCCTGGAAGAGAAAGGCCATTAACAGTTCGGCCACTCCCTGATAGAAATCCGTCTGGGCAGCCCCAGAAAGCACGGCCACAAATTCAACTACCCAGTTGAGGAGGTGATTGCGCAGGAACTGGATGTGTCCCTCAAAGGCCTTTTGATCCCCCTGGGCAGCCTTTTCAAGGAGATGGGCCACAAACTCAAGCTCTACAGCCATGTGGTCTTCGAGCTCATAGTAGGCCGGATCTTTTTTGATATCAAAGGCCCGATAGGCCTGTCTAACCTGAGGAACGCCCCCCCTGATAACTACAGGCTCACGGTTCAGATAAACAGACTCGTAGGGAAAGACTGGGTTGGGGCCGGCGTTGAGGAAAAGATCGGCATATTCGTAGCGTAACTGTCGATAGGCCTCCTCCGGCCCCTGTTGATTAATAAAATCCAGAATCTTCTTCAGGCCTGTGGCCAGATCGGCCAAGGGGGCCTTGGCAACGATGGCCTCGGCCTCCCTCTTAAATCCTTCCTCGGCCAAGGCAGAAATAAGCTCTTTCTCTGGTTCATCATAAAGGGTTAGCGCCAGAAAGCGATAGATCTTAGCCCGCTTGGCATTTAGTTCTGCGTCCATCTCCCCCCTCCTTGATCACTTACTCAGAGGACGGCGGCAATGATCTGTTTGGCCTTGTTGTACTGCCTCCTGCCAGCCCTCCTTTTACTCCTTTCTGACATAGAATATGTCAAGGTGTCTAGTACAATTGTAAAGTCAACATTCTGAACAATTACGTGTGGCAGACAATTGAGCCGCACTGGAGAAAAGTTGAGTATTCCCCTTACTCCGGCCTCGGCCAAGTCGCTTACTGCCTGCTGGGCCTGATCACGATCCGTACAGATGACTCCGATCTCGATCTCCTTCTCGGCTACTACCCGGGGCAAAGACTCGATGGACTCTACCAGAAGGTCCTCCCGGACCCTCTCCCCTACCCTAGAGGAATCATAATCAAAGACCGCAGTGAGAAGGTACTCCTGACGGGGCTCAATAAAATAGCGCATCACAGTCTCTCCCAGGGGATTATAACCTACCAAGGCTATTCGTCTCTGCTGGTTAAGACCAAGGATGTTTTTGATTTCCTCAAGAAGCTGGGCCACGTTGTAACCCACCCCCCGAACCCCAAAACGGCCAAAGAAGGAAAGGTCTTTGCGCAACTGGGCCGGGTTGACCCCACAATAGTGGGCCATAGCCTGAGAGGAGATAACCTTGCGGCCTTTTCTTAAGAGCTCTTCCAGACACCGCCGATAAAGAAAAAGACGGATAATTGTGCTCTGGCTGTCTCTAAACTCCATCTGAAACACCTCCATGATCTTTTTCCGGATTATTTCTTCAAGATGGATGCCAAAAGGACATAAAGACAAAATGGAGAAAATTGGAGCTAGCTCAGGAAAGGAGGGTAAGAGAAGATTTTCACTGCCACATAGATGTGGCAGGTGCCACAATTATGTGGCAGTTTGGCGCATGAGCCTTTGAAAGACTTGGCGTCTTAAGCCGGCTAGGCGCGCTGCCTTGGTAACGTTGCCCTCAGCAAGTTCAAGGGCCTGTCTTACATACTCTCTAACAAATCTCTCCAGAACCCTGGCCTTGGCCTCATGATAGGGCAAGAGCCCGTTTTCTGAAGACTCGAGGGCAGCCTCTTCCATCTCCGGGGCCAGATCCGCCGGGGTGATGACCTTACCCTGGGTGAGAAGGACCGCCCGGCGAATGACGTTCTGAAGTTCCCGAACATTGCCTGGCCAGGGACGGGTGAGAAGATATTTGAGGGCCTCAGGGCTCAATTCCAATTCTTCCCGACCATATTCCCGGCCAAATATCTCCAGGAAGTGACGGGCCAAGAGGGGGATATCTTCAGAGATCTCCGAGAGCGAAGGCATGCGGATGGTGACCACGTTCAGACGGTAAAAAAGGTCCTCCCGAAAGAGGCCCTGCCTGATCTTGGCCTCAAGGTCTTGGTTGGTGGAGGCCAGGACCCGAACATCAACCTTAATGGGCCTGGTGGCCCCCAGTGGATGGATTTCCTTTTCTTGAAGGACTCGGAGGAGCTTGGTTTGAAGGGCTGGAGAGATGTCCCCGATCTCATCAAGAAGAATAGTCGAGCCATGGGCCATCTCAAAAAGGCCCTTTTTGTCCCTGGTGGCCCCGGTAAAGGCCCCTTTGCGATAGCCAAAAAGTTCAGATTCTAGAATATGTTCCGGCACTGCCGGACAGTTGACCACGATCAACTCCCGGTCAGCCCTGGGACTTAAGCGATGAATGGCCCGGGCCGCAAGCTCCTTACCCGTCCCAGACTCCCCCCGGATAAGGACCGTGACGTCTGTAGGGGCAATCTTTTTGATCAGGGAGATAGCCTTGCGGAGCCGGGGTGAACGACCGACAAAATCCACCTGTGAAAAGGACTCTAGCTTGGTCTTCAGCTGGACGTTTTCTTTGAGGAGCTGGGTGCGTTCTAGGGCCTTCTGGACGGCATGGATCACCCGGTCATTGTCAAAGGGCTTGGGGATAAAATCGTAGGCCCCCTGTTTTAAGGCCTCAACGGCCATCTCTATGGTTCCATAGCCGGTAATGAGGATCACTGTCGACAAAGGACTGGTCTTTTGGGTGGCCTCCAAGATAGCAAAACCGTCAATGTCTGGAAGCCTGACATCGGTGACCACCACATCCGGACTCTGTTTTTGAATGAGTTCAATGGCCCCTCTGCCGTCAGTGACGGTCAACGTCCGGCAGGAGACCCCTCGCTTAATAACCCTCTCTAGAAGGCGAACAAAATCCTGGTCATCGTCGATAATCACCACTAGCGGTCGCTCAGAGGAATCTTTGATATGGTCCTTGACGTTCATAAAGACTTCTCCCGATGGGCTTCGATACTGATTATAACTTTATTTTAGAAAGCTTGCCCCTGATTTGGCCCCCACGGGGAAAAATATCTCCAGAAGATGATTTTGCACGTTTTTATCCTAGGGAGGGACCAAATTGACGAAATCCTGACAAGTCCCTAAAATGGCGCCCATGCATTGGTTGATCTTGATCCTTGTCCTTGTGCTTTGGGCCTCACCGGTCTGGGCCGTCCAGGTTCATCCGGCCCCAGAGGGCCTTATCGCCCACATGCTGGGGCATATCTTCTTCACAGCTGCCATTGTCTATTTTCTCTTCCTTCTTTACCGCCACCCCCCTGGGGATAAACCCGGTTGGCGCTATCTCAAGTGGTCCTTGATCTTTTTCCTCCTCTGGAATGTAGATGCCTTCACTGTCCACGCTCTGGCCCTCAAAATCCCGGATGAGGCCATTTACGGGGCCAATATCTTCGAAGCCAAGCTCCTTCCTCCCCTGAACTGGACGAAGATACTCTACTATTTTTTAAGTTTTGATCACTTTCTCTGTATTCCGGAGATAATCTTCCTCTTTTTGGCCATGAGGAGTTTTTACCTCAAAGGGGCTTGATGGATGGCTTCCGGGCTCCCGCTTTTTCCTCTTTATCTTGTGGATTTTATCGGCGCCCTGGTGATGCTCTTCTTCGCCTTCTGGACCTCTATTTACAGTTGGCGTCTGGTCCGAAAAGACCCCACAGATATTCTCTGGCGTTATCTATTCTGGCTTTCTATGGGCCTAGTAGGGCTTTCTATCTCTCGAGCCGCCGGCCACGTAACCCGATTTGTCCTCCTTTCTCTGGAGCTCCATAGTATCTGGCTCAAGATTGCCCCTTATACTGGGGCTCTGAACACCATCTTCTTCATCGCCGTGGCTGTTTCCACTTTCTACTATCAGAACTTCCGAGAGGCCGTTGACCGGCTCAAGAGGTTCAACATCGAACTTGAAAGAAGGATCGAAGAACGGACCCAGGAGCTTCTGCTCTCGGAGCAGAAATTCCATCGGCTTTTTGAAAACAGCAAGGACATGATCTACTTCTGCAATGAATACGGACACATCACGGATATTAATCCGGCCGGAGCAGCCATGTTGGGCTATGAAGAAGACGAATTGGTTAACACTCCCCTTTGGAGGATAATCGCCCAGGCCGAGGATTGGGAGATCTACTACACCCAACTCTGCCAGAAAGGCCACGTTATCGACTTTGAGACCCAACTGCTCCGCAAAGATGGCTCAATCTGTCATGTCCTGATTACTGCCAGTGCCATAAAGGACGAAAAGGGCCACCTTGTTGGCTGCGAGGGGATAGCCAAAGATATGACCCGCTTTCGGGAAATGACCCAGCAACTCATCCAGTCCGAAAAACTGGCCTCAATTGGTCAACTGGCTGCCGGGGTGGCCCACGAGATAAATACCCCCTTGGGGATCATCCTGGGTTATACCCAAATTCTGGAAGAAGATTTTTCTGAAAACCCCGAGGCCCGGGAATATCTGGAGATCATCGAAAAGCAAACCAAGATCTGTCGTCGCATCGTTGGAGACCTTCTACGATTTGCCCGCCTAGGCAAAAGCGGCCAAGGAGAGGTAGACATCAACCTCTGTGTCAAGGAAGTAGCCTCCATCCTCTCCCACACCTTAAGCATTGAAAGGATCTCTTTAGAATTTAAACTTGACCCCACTTTGCCCAAAATCGTCGGAGACGAAGAAAAGATCCGCCAAGTGCTAGTCAACTTGGTAACCAACGCCTTCCAGGCCATCGGCCATGACGGACGGATCGAAATCCACACCAGCTACGACCAACTAGACGAAGAAATAGTAATAAAGGTGGCTGATACCGGCCCGGGCATCCCTCCGGAGATAATAAACAAGATCTTTGATCCCTTCTTTACCACCAAAGAGGTCGGCCAAGGTACGGGGCTGGGGCTCTCGGTAAGCTTTGGGATAGTCAAGGATCATGGGGGAAGGATTTATGTCGAGAGCCCCCCGGCCGATGAAAAACTCAAAAAGAAAGGACTACGGACAGTCTTCTATATCCGTCTCCCGATCCACGGCCGCCGAGAAAACGGATTCGAAGGACCTAACCAATCTTGATCTCTGGTTTTCCCCCTTTGAGAACCTGGGAAACCTTGGTCTCTAACTCGTTTTTGTCTATCGGTTTAAGGCAGTATTCACTGGCCCCGAGATTCAGGGACTCCCGGGCAGACTCTACGGTAGGATAGCCAGTGAGCATGATTACCTTAACCTCCGGCTGGTATTTCTTTAGCTCCTTTAAGACTTCCACTCCGCTCATCTTCTCAAGCTTGATGTCCAGGATAGCCAGATCAACGGGGTTATCTTTGGCAAAAGAAAGGGCCTTTTCCTCATCAGTAAAACCAAAGACCTGATGTCCTTTGCGCTCCAGAATCTTCTGGAGCATGACCACCGCATCTTCGACATCGTCCAAAACCAGAACCTTGGCCATAGCTCTCCTCCTTATGGCTCTCTTTGAGTTTTTGAACGGGGAAAACGGAGGATAAAGACCGTTCCCCGACCCGGCAGCCCCCAACGGGGATCCTCGATCGGAGACTGAAGTTCAATGGTCGCCCCATGCTGCCTGAGGATGGAATCAACGACAAAAAGCCCCAGGCCCGTGCCCTTCTCCTTGCAAGAGAAGAATGGACGAAATAGATAGGGCTTCTTCTCCTCAGGGATCCCCCTTCCGGTGTCAGCCACACCGACCACCACCCAGGGACCTTGATTTTCGGTCCTCAAGAAGATCTCTCCCGAGTCATCGATCGCCTCCAGGGCATTAGTCAATAGATTGATAAAAACCTCCCTCAGCCTCCCAGGCTCACCCCAGATTTTGTGCAAATTTTTGGCCAAGTTCATCACCGGTTTGATCTTCCTGGAGCGAAAGCTCTCGGCCAAAAGCTCCACCGTCTCCTGGATTATCTGATTGAGGTCAACCTCCTTGAAGCCCTCCTCCTGGCTACAACCCAACCTTAGAAGCCTGTGAGTCAGGCCACGGCAATGGTCAATCTGTCTTTCAATAATACTAAGCACTTTCAAGAGACGATCATCATGGGAGAGATCCTCTTTGAGCATCTGGACATAGCCAAGGATAATCCCCAGGGGGGTATTAAGATCGTGGGCCACGGCTGCAGCCAAAAGACCTACAGTGGCCAGCCTCTCCAGGCGAGCCAATTGTTGGCAGTCAAGTTCCTGGCAGGAGGGACTGCTGATGATCAGGATCCTACCCTCCGGAAGACAGAGACCATTGATGACTACTGGCCGACTGAGACCAGAAGGCAGGCTAAAGCTGGCCTCAAAATCCTTAAGTCTTCCCGAGCTTGAAAGTCTCTCTTTTAGGTTTGAGAAGGCCCTTTCAGAAAAAAAAGAAGCCAGAGGTCTTCCCACCAAGTCCTTCTCATCAAGGCCCCAGGCGCAGAGCCTCTGGTTCACCCATCTTATTTCAAAGTTTGAATCAACCAGGATGGCTAGCTCTGGCAAAATATCTAATAGATCTTGTAGATTTTGGAGATGTCGGCTCATGGTCCGAGGGGAAAGTTGGAAACTTAGGGAATGTACCATTTTTCACTTTAATCATTGAATCTCGGTTTGTGTCAACGGAAATTACTCCTAGTTGACCCCAAAATAGCCTTGTTGTTGAATAAGAATATGTCTCGGCACCTAGCAAGTCTTTTGGTGGTTGCCTTCTTTCTTGTCGGTTGTGCAACCATCACCGGACCGCAGGTTACTGAAAGGGAGCGCCGTGAGGCCCAAATAGCCATCCTCACCTACAAGTGGAAGGACTATCTTCATTGCCAGCAGAGGGTGGGCAAAGTCCTTTATCGCTTGCTTCTGGCCATAGATGATGGAGATGGCCGGAGGTATCCTTACGTGGGCATCAAGGTGATCAATCTAGCTGATCTAGGCCCGGAAGAAAAAGAAGCCCTTGGTCGAGCCGAAGGGCTGAGACTACCTAATAAGGGTTACGTGATCACTTATCTGACCCCTTATTATGAAAAGGCTGGTCTTGGACGCTTTGAGATCTTGGCTCCAGAATCAAGGGGTTTTAGGTTCTCCAAAGGAGAACCTCTCAGGCTTGAGTTCCTTGGCGGCCAAAGGTTAGAGATCCCGATCCAGATGATTCAAACCAGACCGGCGGATTTTAAAATTGTTGATAGCGAGCAGATAAACGCCTGGGTGACCCCTGATTACGTAGTCCACGTAACCACCGCTCTCTGCCGCATCCTTCCTGTAGAAGACCAACTAGCTGCCGTTTTAGGCCACGAACTAGCCCATCTAAAACGAGGCCACATTGGCAAACGTCAAGGGCTTGTGGGCCTAAGGGACATATTTGGCCTAGTGATAGGCTCTTTAGGGGGCCAGACGGCCCACGATATCTATCAGGTGGGGACTAACTTTGTCCTTCTTAAGTTTAGCCGTGACCAGGAGAGAGAGGCCGACTTCTTTGGCCTTTACTATGCCTATCGGGCTGGTTTTAACCTTGAAAAGGCTGCTGATACCTGGCTTTATTTAGGGGCAGTATTGCCCCGGACAAACCAGCCCAGCCTTCTCCTTACCCATCCAGTGACCGAAGAGCGGCTGGCCCGGATCAGGAAAATCGTAGCCCTGATCAAACAAGGAAAGACCTTTGAAGACCTCATCAAGACCGAAAGATAGCCCATCCACCCACTATCTCTGGCGCATATGGCAGCTGTCTAGGCCATATTGGCCCTTGGTGGCTGTGGCCGTGGTCTTCAGTTTTGTAGCCTCATCCCTCCAGGGGGCCATTGCCTGGCTAGTCAAACCCGCTATGGATAAAGTCCTTCTGGCCCGCAACTATCGCTACTTAGCCCTTCTCCCTGTAGGAGTAGTGGCCCTGATCTTCCTTAAGTCCCTGGCCTCCTTTATCCAATCATATTGCATGAGGGTGGCCAGTTTGAGACTTGTCCGGGATATCCGTGATCAACTTTACCACCATTTGATCAGGTTACCGCTGAGCTATTTTGAAAGGGAGACCTCGGGCCGGGTAGTCTCCAGGCTGGTTACCGATGTTTCCCTTATCGAGACCAGTCTGGGGACAATCTTCCAGAGAACAATGATAGAAGGAGCCACGGTGATCACCCTGGCTGGGGTAGCCATCTGGCGCCGTTGGGATCTAGCCATTCTCTCTTTTGTTGTTCTGCCTTTGGTGGGCTACATGGCCCGGCGCCTTGGGGTCAGTATTCACCGGCGACGTCATCGGGCCCAAGAGAAGATTGCCGACGTCACCCATCGCATATCTGAAGCCATCCAGGGGCTTAAAATCATCAAGGTCTTCGGCCAAGAGGCAGCAAGACAGGCTGTCTTTGCCCAGGAAAACAAACGCTTCTATCGGGAGATGGTCCGGTTGACTAGACTCAAAGAGGGCACCAGGGTCCTGGCTGATGGCCTTACCGGTTTGGGAATCGCCCTGGTCCTGTGGTACGGAGGCCATCTAGTGGTAAGCGGGGTCATCACCTCGGGGGATTTCTTCTCCGTGTTAACAGCCCTCTTTATGGTTTTTACCCCGGTTAAAAGACTGGCCCGATCCTACACCAATATCCAGGAAATAAGGGCGGCCATTGACCGGGTAGATCACCTCTTAAGCCTTTCAGAAGAACAAAGTGGTCAGCAAAAGATAAAAACCTTCCAGAAAGAAATCTGCTTTGAGGCTGTCTCCTTTAGGTATCCGGGAAGCGAAGATTTGGTCCTTGAGGATATCAATCTCACCATCGGCTGTGGGGAGCTAGTTGCCATCGTGGGACCAAGCGGAGCTGGAAAGTCAACCCTGGTAGACCTTATTCCTCGGTTCTATGATCCTGTCGCTGGTCGCGTCCTTCTTGATGGACACGACCTTCGGGATCTTGACTTGGCCTCTCTGAGACGGCTCATTGGGATTGTCTCCCAAGAGGTCATCCTTTTTAACGACACCGTAGCCGAAAACATCGCCTTTGGCCGACCAGAGGCCACTCTGGAGGAGATAATCCAGGCAGCAAAGATGGCCTACGCCCACGAGTTCATCGAACAACTCCCTCAAGGCTATCAGACCTTGCTGGGCGAACGGGGGCTTAACCTCTCAGGTGGCCAGCGTCAGCGGATCGCCATCGCCCGGGCCATTCTCAAAAATCCTCCCATACTCATCCTCGATGAGGCCACCAGCGCCCTTGACGCCGTCTCTGAACGGCTAGTCCAGAAGGCCTTGGAGAAGATTATGATCGGCCGAACAACCATTGTTATCGCCCACCGCCTTTCAACCATCAAAGGTGCCGACAAGATCGTGGTTATGGACCATGGACGTATCATCGCTCAAGGGAACCATGAAGAACTCTATCAAAAAAACACAACCTACCGTCATCTCTACACCACCTTCCTCAACGAAGAAAAAATCCCTCGAGGACGGATCATCCCTCTAAACAGATAGTAGACTATTGCTCATCAAGTGACTATTTTCTCAGCTAATCAGTCTCGGGCGACTTCATTGACGATGATATCCTAGGAGGTCTTATGAAGAGATTGTTCCAGGCAGTGGCCATCCTCGCCGGGGTGATCGTCCTTATCCTCCTCGGTCTCTCGGCCCTGGTTCACTTCTACCTTACTCCAGAGCGCCTCAAGGACATGATTGTCCCTCTGGCCGAGAAGGCCTCGGGAAGAAAGGTTGAACTTGGAGAAATTGAGGTCGGATTACTCAAGGGCATACGGTTTAAAGGCTTAAAGATCAAGGAAGATGACGGGAAGAACGATTTTTTGCGAATCAAAGAGTTTGTTCTGAGCTACCAGATTTTTCCCCTCTTGAAACACCAGTTAATTATAAGTGAGGTCAAACTCTTGAGTCCAGAGATCCGGATCGTAAAAAGACAGGATGGACACTTCAATTTTGAGACCCTAAAGCTCCTTGAAGAGGAGAAAAAGGAACACGAAGCCCCTGAAAGAGAGAGCGAGGCCCCGGAAATCCCCTTGGCCTTGGTGGTTGACCGGGTGGTGGTAAAAGGGGCCCAGTTCTTCTTTAAGGACGAGACCGGAGAGCTTCCCCAGGCCCAAGGAGAGGCAGATCTCAACATTGGCCTTAAGATCGGCCGGGATCTCTCCTCACTTACCTACCAGGGAAGTTATCTGATCTCATCCGAGATCAGCTATCAGGGTTTCCAGCCTCTTATCCAGATAAAGGGACGTTTTGATCAGCAGAAGGTCGATTATCAGGCCCGAATAAGCCTCGACAAGGAAGAGGTCTTCTTCTCCGGCCATATCCAGGACTATCTCCAGAAAAGACCTCAGATAAGGTGCGATGTAAAAAGCCACTCCTTGAATCTTGACCATATTTTATCCGTAGCAGCCCTGGCCCCCCAGTCTTCCAAGAAAAGGTCTTCTCCGGTCCATGGCGAGCAGAAGACCTCCGCTGCCAATGATATTCTGGCTTTTGGTCAGATAGAGATCGATCGGGTCATCTACCAGAAAATGACCATTGAAGACCTAAGGACCAACTGGCAACTTGAAGGAGGAATATTCGAACTCAAAGATCTTACGGCCCGTGTAGCCCAGGGGCAGATCAAGACCCGCTTAAGGCTAAATCTAGCCACTCCCCTTCTGGCCTACGAAGGGGAGGTCAAGACTTCAGGCCTTGACCTCGGAGGCCTTCTTTTTGAGGCAGCCGGAGTTACCAGCCCGCCCATCACTGGGGTCCTTGACTCCCGGTCCATCTTTTCCGGCCGGGGGACCGAGTGGTCTCAGATCAGCAAGGACCTCTTTCTTGATGGACGCTATAGCCTGCTTCAAGGCATGCTTCGCGAAAGCCCGGTCGTCTCGGTTGTCGCTGATCTCCTCGGACTTCAGGAGCTAAAAAAGATGGTCTTCGAAAGGCTCGAAGGATCGGTCAAAATCAAGGAAGGAAAGGCCCAGATCAAGGCCGATCTCAAAGCCAAGGACATTTCCATCCAGGCCCAAGGTACCCTAGGCCTGGATGGAAGCCTTAATCTGCCCCTAAAGGTCTATCTCTCGGGGACCTTAGCCCAGAAAGTAGCCAGACACCTCCCGGGAGGACATCTCCTCCTAAACCAGAACTCAAAGGCCACAGTCGATTTGAAACTCCGGGGGACTATCTTTAGCCCCAGGGTGACCTTGAACCAGGAGGCCATCCAAAAGCGCCTTAAAGAAGAACTTCCTCGACAGATCTTCAAGAAGCTGGGGATTCCCTTCGGCCCTTAGGGCCCAACCAGAGAAGATCCTCAAGGATAAGATAACAACAGGGCACCAGGATCAAGGTGATAGCAGTGGCCATCAGAACCCCAAACCCCAGGCTTATGGCCATGGGAATAAGGACCCGGGCCTGAAGGCTCTTTTCAAAGATCATCGGCATAAGGCCGGCAAAGGTGGTCAAGGTGGTGAGGATGACCGGCCGAAATCGATCACTTGAGGCTTTAATGACGGCGTCAAAGGCCTCCTTTCCCCTCTGCCGATACCACCTGATGCGATCAAGAAGGACTAGGGCGTCGTTGACCACCACTCCAGAAAGACCGACCACCCCGAACATACTCAAGATGGAGATGTTGTACCCCATGATGATATGCCCTACAAAGGCCCCGACGATCCCAAAGGGGATGGCCACCATAATGATAAGGGGCTGAAGGTAAGATTTAAGGGGTACTGCCAAGAGAACATAGATCAGAAGAAGGGCCAACAAAAATCCCCGGATGACCTCAAGAGTTGACTCGGCCTCCTCCTTACCTTCCCCCTCCAGGGAATAGACCAGACCAAGATGTCTCTGCTTTAATTGCCGGAGATAATCGCTGGTAAGATGACCCCGCAGTTCTTTAGCATTGGTGAGCTTTTCATCCACCTCGGCCCGAACAAAGATCACCCGACGCCGGTTGAGCCGGTTGAGTTCGACATAGCTTTGGGTGTGGATGATCTGAGCCACCTCTGAGAGCGGAACTTCCCGGCCGTCTGGCAGATGGAGACGGAGGTTTTTAAGATAAAAAAGCCCCCGGCGTTCTGCCTCTGGATAGCGAACAAGGACCTGGACTTCGTCTTCTCCCCTCTGGAAGCGAAGGGCTTCGGCCCCGTAGAAGGCCCCCCGGATGGCCCGGGCCAAGTCAAGGAGGGTTATTCCCAACTCCCTGGCCCCGGGTTTAAGTCTGAAGCGGAGTTCTTCTTTACCCGGAATGTAGCTGTCTTCAACATCATGGACTCCAGGAAAAGTTTCGAGGTGGGCCTTTAATTCTTCAACAGCTTCAAGAAGTTCTTCTTCATTCCGATGAGACAGGGCCACCTCTATCGGTTTCCCGAGACCAAAAAGCTCACTCTGGAAGACTAGACTCTCGGCCCCGACGACCTCCCCGGTCTCCTGACGCCAGAGGCGAACGAGCTCCCTTGAGCTTATTCCCGGCCTTTGTTCTCCAGGGATGAGCTCAAGGGTGATCTGGGCCAGGTGGGATCCCTGCTGGACCAAGCCAGCCTTAGGACCGTGACTCTGCTGGTGAAAACCAGTATAAATGAGACTGTAGCGCAGGAGGGATCCTGGTCCATGCCAGCCGGAGATCTTCTCGAGATCCTCCACGGCCCTGCGTCCAGCAGCCTCTATCTTGCGGGCCAAGGAGATGGTCTCCTCAACCGGGGTTCCGGGAGGTAGGGTTAACTGGCAGACGACCTCATCACCTTCGACCCGGGGGAAAAAAGTATACTTAAGCCGCCCCCCCAAGAAGAGTGAAAAGACGAGAAGAAAAATCACAACCGCCAAGCTAACTGTAAGATAGCGCCACTTAAGTGCCAAGTTGATAAGGCCCTGGTAAGGGCCTCTGACAAAGTGCTCCACCCTTTTGGCCAAAGGCCCAGGGCGGTTCAGGAGAGGATGACCGGGGTTTGAGAGATGGGCTGGGAGAACCAGGAGGGCCTCCACCAGAGAGCCAGCCAGCACGGCGATAACCACCAGGGGGATGACCCTGATGAACTTCCCCATCATTCCTGTACCGAAAAGAAGGGGAAAGAAGGCGGCCATGGTCGTCAGGAGTGAGAAGACCACCGGAGTAGTGACCCTGAGGGTGCCCTCAATGGCCGCCTGGGGCGCTGGCAGGCCCCGTTCCCGATGGCGGTGAATACTTTCGCCGATGACGATGGCATCATCGACCACAATCCCCAAGACCAAGATAAAGGCAAAAAGGGAGATCATGTTGATCGAGACTCCCAGGTGGGGAAGCAAAGAAAGCCCAAAAGCAAAAGAGATAGGAATACCCAACATGATCCAGAAGGAAAGGCCCGGGTTGAGGAAAAGCCCCAGGGTGATCAGGACCAAGATCATCCCCAGACTCAGGTTCTTAAGGAGGAGATGGAGTCTGGCCTTGAGAATCCGGGACATATCGACGACTACCGAAGCCTTGAGGCCCGAAGGCAGTTCACGGTTAAGATCTCCCAAATAGGCTCGGATAGTGTCGGCAATCCTGATGGCGTTCTGGTTGCCGATGCGGAAGACCTGGACGATGACCGCCCGTTGGCCCTCAAAAAAAACGAAAAGGTCAACTACATTACGCAGTCCCTCTTTAACAGTGGCTATCTCTCCCAGGGTGAGCCTTCGGCCATCAGGTCTGGCCAGGATAACGATGTTTCGGTATTCCTCGGCCCGGTATCGTTTCCCCTGGATGCGGAGAAGAACCTCTCTTGAGGGCTCTTTGATGCGGCCGGCCGGGAGATCAAAGCTGTTTTCGGCAATAATTCTGGCTATCTCGTCAAGATTTAAGCTGTACTTACGGAGATTCTCTTCCGGAATCTCCACGTGAATCTCTGCTGGCCTGGTTCCAAAGAGCTCGACCTCGGTTATTCCTGGCAGGGCCAGGAGCTCATCCTTGACTCTTTCCCCCCAGTACTTGAGGGTCTTCTCTGAGGCCTTCCCGTAGATGGCCAAGGTTATGACCGGATAGCGGCGGAGCTTCTTTTTGACGATAGGACGTTCGGCCTCCTCCGGAAGGCTGGTGAGGCTGTCCACCTCTACTTTGATATCATCGTAAAGTTTGTTAGCATCCCAGCCCCTTAGGACCTCAACGGTGATGGTCCCCCGACCTTCCTGAGCCACGGAACGGAGTCGTTTTATCCCTGCAAGCCCAGCGATCCGCTCCTCAATGGGCTTAATCAAGGAATCTTCGATCTCAGAAGGAGAGGCCCCCCGGTATTCCAGGTCGATCTCGATCTCCTCAAGGCTGACATCAGGAAAGGTTTCGACCACAATGCTAATGGCTGTCAGAAGGCCGGCGGCCAAGATAAAGACCATCAAGAGGTTGGCGGCTACATGATTTCTTACAAACCAGGAGATCAAGGGCCTCATGGGAGAATCCTCACCCTCATCCCTTCCACTGCCCCTGAGAGGCGAGAGACAACCACCTTTTCTCCAGAAGCAAGCCCTTTGGTGATCACCACCCGTTCTGGCTCAATCCGGGCCACCTCTACCTCTCGAAGGTGCAAAATACCCTTATCGTCAACCACATAGACCATCCAGTCTCCATCTTCGGCATAATGAAGGGCCCTTCTAGGCAGGATAAAGGCACCCTTGAGGGACCTGCCCTTAAATCTCACCTCGGCAAAAAGCCCGGGAAGGAGGGGAGGCCTGCGATCAAAGGGGCCTTTCACCCGGACAAAGACAGTGAGAAGCCTGGTCTTTTCATCGGCCTGGGCCGCCACCCGGACTACTTCTGCTGGCCAGCTCACCTTCTCGGCAAAGGGTTTAACGAACACCGTGGCCTTTGATCCCTGGCCAAAAGGGACATTAAGGCCGGGGACCTTGATCCACCTGAGTTCTTCTAGAGAAAGGGATACCCCGATCTCCACCTCCTGGCTGGCATAGATCTCCGCCAGGATCTCACCAGGACGAACGTATTGGCCCAGATCTACCTGGGCCTTAAGGACTAGGCCATCAAAAGGGGCCCTGATTTCTGTACGGGCCAAGTCCAGACGGGCCTGTTGGATCCGAGCCCGAGCGGCCACAAGCTTGGC
The DNA here is from genome assembly GCF_054026695.1 of Thermosulfuriphilus sp. Lineage (NCBI taxonomy): Bacteria > Pseudomonadati > Thermodesulfobacteriota > Thermodesulfobacteria > Thermodesulfobacteriales > Thermodesulfobacteriaceae > Thermosulfuriphilus > Thermosulfuriphilus sp. The sequence goes on along the minus strand of NZ_JBPMLP010000053.1, from coordinate 64,159 downwards.
CTTCGCCGCGGCCAGCTGGGGTTTACGGGCCACAAGATCCGGTGCAGGGCCCTGGTCTCTGCCAATCTCGGCCCATTCCTTTTCCGAGATCTGGGCCTCAGCTGAGATCTCGGAAAAGACCTTTTCTGCCTCCTTAAGGTCGGCCTCGGCCAGGGCTAGGGCCGTCTGATAATCCCGAGGATCTAGCCGAAGGAGGACCTCACCGGCCTTAAAACGCCCTCCGGCAACAAGAACAGGAGCAATGTAGATGACCTTTCCAGCAACCTGGGAGGTAATCTTTCCGGTGCGGACTGGAACCACTGTCCCGTAACCAGTAATCTCAACCTCTAAGGTCCGGGAGACGGCAGGAATCACCTCAACCGCCGGAATGTAGGGAGCCTTGGAAGCCCGCTCAAGCTTAGGCCTGCTGGAGATGATTAATTTGCTTAAAACCACCCCGAGCCCCAAGATGACTAAAGCCAAAACTAGATGAAGAATCTTTTTCTTCTCCATGAGTATCCCCTAGTCTCCAGATTCAAGTTCAGGCCAGGCCCCTCCAAGGGCCCGATAAAGAGAGACCCGGTTGAGCCAAAGGGAGGCTCGGGCTTCATAAAGGCCTTTTTGGGCTCTAAGGCATTGACCTTTGGATCTAAGGAGCTCCACAGCCCCAATCAGCCCTAGACGATAACGGCGCTCCTTGAGCTTATAGTCTTCACAGAGGGCCTTCTGTCTACTTAGGAGCAGTTGCAGACCTCTGCTAAGGCTTTCCTCGGCAGCCAAGGCGGTTTCCACCTCGTAGAAGGCCTGAAGGACGGTCTTTATGTAGGCAGCCTGGACGGCCTGGGCCCGAAAACGAGCCGCCTCTTCCTGGGCCTTAAGGCCTCCGGCATCAAAGAGCGGCTGTCCCAAAGAGACGGCTAATTGCCACCATCGGTTGTCCGGCCGAAGAAGGTCCTTAAGGGCTATTGAGATCCGGCCAAGATCACCGGTGAGACTTATCCGGGGCAGACGGGCAGCCCGGGCCGAAGCGACCTCAGCCTCTGCGGCCAGGACTCGGGCCCAGGCCGCCCGAATATCTGGACGGCGTTCAAGGAGCTCCGAAGGAAGCCCGGATGGAACTGGAGGCAGCTCGAGGCCACAATAAGAAGGATCTTTAGAAGGAAGTAGATCCTCTGGATAGGCTCCTTTCAGGATGGCCAATTCCCGAGCAAGCCTTTGAATCTCCTCCCTCAACTGGGCCTCCTCGGCCTCGGCCTCCCTCAAAAGGGCCTCTTGGTCCTTAAGTTCAACGGCGGAGACCAACCCTTTCTGGTAGCGCCCCTTGAGGAGCCCCAGAAGTTTCCTTTGGACAGAGATATCGTCCTTCAGCTTTAAAAGCTCACAGAGCAAGAATTTTCTTTTAAGGTAACGGCTCACGGCCTCTGCTACCAATGACTGGGCCAGAGCCAGACGATTCTCCTGGGCCTCAAGGAGTCTCATCCGGGCAGCAGCCTCCTCCTTTGAGAGGCGCTGCCAAAGATCAACTTCATAGGAGGCCGCCAAAGAAACATTGAATCGACCAATGATGTAGCTGGGGCTACGGGCAAAAAAGGGACCCAAAATGACGTTTCGCTCCCGTCGGCCTTGGAAGTTAAAATCAAGACGGGGGAAACGGGCCGAACGGGCCACTGTCACCTGGGAGCGAAGCTCTTCAAGACTGGCTAGGGCCTCTTTGAGATCAAGATTTTTTTCAAGGACCTCTTCTACCAAGCGGTCAAGACGCGGATCACCAAAGGTCTTCCACCACTGATCAGGTGGCCGAGGAACCCTCAAACCCTTGGGAGCATGCTGAAAACTTGAGGGAAGGCTAAAGGATACCTGTTCGGTGGAGACCCTGGGGCTACAAGAAAAAAGAAAGATAAAAAGGATCAGGGCCCCAAACCTCATCCTTCCTCCCTACCCCCTTAGACCCAGACCCTTTAGAGAAAAATCAACAATATGGGCAATGATCCTCGCCCTTAGGACCTCATCATAGGGTCGTTCTAGAAGGGCACTCACCTTGGGCCGAGCAACATGAAAATGAATAATCTGGGCCATAATGCTTAAGACAGAAAGCCTTAAGTCCTCCTCCCTGGTCTCTGAGGGCAGAAATGGTTTGAGCAAGGAGACGATCTCAGCAAAAAGGGGCCTGAGGCCCTCTTTGACAATGATCTCAAAGGCCTCGGTCGGCTGAGTAAGCTCGCGGAACATAAGCTGTCGGTGACGGAGCCTTTCGTCTTCGCTTAAGGGACCTTCAATAATGGAGACGGCCAGGGCCTGGATGACCTCAGCGGCAGAGGCTGGAGAATTACCAACATTGTCCCGGAAGTATCGAGAAAGCCTCTCGGCCCTGGGAAGCCAACGGGCCCGGAAGACCTCTAGATAAAGATCCCTTTTGCTTCCAAAGTGATAGTTGACAGCGGCCACATTGCATCCAGCAGCCTGAGTGATCTCCCGGACACTTACTCCCTGGTAGCCTTTTTCGCCAAACAGCCTTTCGGCAGCCTCAAGAAGCCTTTCTTTGGTGGTCATGATCCCTGATGAGAGATTCCTAAAAAGAAGACTCAGATTTAAACAAATGTTTTAAGCGTACATATCAAACGATCGCTTAAAAAACAAGAAGAAAGGCCCCACTTAGTGTGGGGCCTTAGTAGAGGGGGGTTAGTCCATGGCCTGCATGGGCTGGCCACAGCACACCGGGGGAGTTTGACCGGCGGGAATCTCTTCGTAGCGGTTACACTTGGGGCAGTAATAGCGGATAGTTTCTGTGACTGAGGAAGCCTTGGCCTGGGACATATCATAGCCCTCTACTTGAAAGAGAGCCTCCTTAGAAGTCCCTGGGATATAGATCCCAAGAGGAGCAAGCTTGCGGCTTTCCCCCTCACACTCCACTAAGTATTTCCAGAGGGCATCAAGGGCGGCTTCTTCATCCCTGCTCTCCGGAATAAAACCTACCACCTGTTTGTCAAACCTAAACTTCATCACTTCTCTCCTTTCTCTGGGGTTTGTTCCATTCCGGCCAGGGGACGAAAGGCCTTTTTGCTGGCCCCACATACCGGGCAACGCCAGTCGTCCGGCAGGTCTTCAAAGGTTGTTCCCTTGGGAATCCTGCCCTTACGATCCCCTTTAGCCGGATTGTAGATGTAACCACAATTAGAGGTCGAACAGATATAGGCTCCTTCGAAAAGATTCTCTACCATAGTGGCCTCCTGTCTTAAGGATAATAACTACTATAGAAGAGTTATAAATTTGGAGGGGGTTTAAGTCAAGAAAAAAGTATTAAGGTTCCCCAATACTTTTTGGGTGGGGCCCGGAGTTTCCCCTTAAGCCTGAGCATTTGAAAGCCTTCGGGGAGAAAGTCCCATGAGCTCGAGATAGGCCGTGGTGCTTCTTTCCACCTCATAGGGAAATGCGGCCTGACGGAGAAAATCCTTCGAGGTTGAGGCCTCAAGAACGGTCTCCATGGCCCGGGCCAAGGCCAGGTCATCACCCACAGGGACCAGAGGACCATAGAGACCGTCTTTCAAGATCTCCCTTGGCCCATAGGGACAATCCGTGGAGACCACCGGGGTCCCTAAGGAGAGAGCCTCAATGAGCACAAAACCCAGGCCCTCCCAGCGAGAGCTGAAGGCCAGAAGCCGGGCATGGGCCATAAAGGGATAGGGATTAGGAACAAATCCCGGCAGATCGACATCCTCGGCCACCCCCAGGCCAGAGGCCAGCTCCAGAAGCCTTTTTCGTTGCCGCCCCCGTCCCAGAATTATCAGACGTAAGGGGCGCTTGGCTCTCAGGTGACAAAAGGCCCTGATCAAGGTGGCAAAATCCTTACGGGCACAAAGCTCCCCCACACCAATGATTATGGGCACCTTCTCCCGGTACCAGGGGTGGTCCGGAAGGGGCTGCTCACCCTGAAGAAGCTCCATGGTGACCACCGGACTGGGGGCCACGCGCACTTTGGCCTCGGGCAGACGGGCAAGACGGGCCAGGTCCCTGGCCGCCCCTTGGGAGGGAACCAGAATGACTTCAGCAAACCTGTAGAGATAACGCAAGGAGAGGGTCTGGACGAAGCGGTCCAACAGACCGCGGCTGGCCAGATCAACAGAGAGGGTTGTCCCCTGGCGGAAGACGAGTCTAGTCTCGACCCCTGAGATCACCTTGGCCCACAGAGAGGTCCGGTTAACACGATCCTTGTCACTGAGAAGGACGGTGGGCCTGTAGCGTCGCAGATATCTTACCAGATAAGGCAGGGCCGTATAGACATGGGCCGTCGGAAAACGTATGACCCTCAGGTTGGGCTCATTGGATTCAATGTAAGGACCGTGGTTTTCCACCACCAGAAGGTCCACCTGATATCCCCTGCGGGCGATAGACGGCAAAAGATGACGGGCAATCCGGTCCACCCCGCTATGGCCGGAGGTGGCCAGAAAGAAGGCTATCCGGGAAGGATCAAGGCTGGACACGGCCTTAAATCCAATCAAGAGGATCTTCGGCCATCGAGGGCCGGCAGCTTCGGCCTTCGATAAAAAGATTGTACCAGATGGCAAACTGCATCAGCGACCAGATCTCACGGGTAGCATCCTTCCCCTGACGCTGGCTGGCCACAAGCTCCCTTATCCCCTCAGGCCTAAACCAGACCCTGATACCCCGATGGGCCAAAAGTCTCTCTTCTAGCCGATCAAGAAAAAGCCCTCCAAGCCAGTGACCAATTGGGACATGAAAGCCCCGTTTCTTTAGCCAGATATGGTCCCGGGGCAGATAGGCTTCCGCCCAGCGGCGCAGGAAGATTTTTCCGAAGCCAGAGCGGATCTTAAGCTCATCAGGCAGGCTGAGCCCAAATTCCACCAGCCGGTGATCCAGGAAGGGCACTCGGCCTTCAAGGCCATGGCCCATAAGCATTCGGTCCACCTTGACCAAAAGGTCATCCGGCAGAACAGTGAGCAATTCAGTGTACTGGGCCCGTCTTACATAGCCCCAGCCCTTGGGAGCCCCCTGCCAGGCAGCTACAAAGGGACGACGAAAGGCCTGGGCCTGTCTCCTTAAGGTCCTACCAAAGACCTTCTCTGGCCATCTTCCCCGCCACTGCCCCCTGGTCCGAAGCCCCCCTGAACCCGGAGAACGCAGATTCTTCAACCATCTCTCCAGACGCCCGGCCCGATAGCGACCGTAGCCGGCAAAGACCTCGTCGCCACCTTCTCCGGTAAAGACTACTTTGAGTTCCTCGGCGGCTGCCTGGGCCAGATGAGCTGTGGGCAGGCAGGCATAGTCCCGGATAAGGTCATCGGCTGCCCAAACCACAAAGGGAAGGGCCCGGAATATCTGATCTTTGTCCAGAAGGATCTCCCGATGGCGGGCCCCGAAGAGGGCGGCCATTCGGCCGGCCTCAGAAAGTTCGCTCTCCATAGCCACGTTGTCAAATCCTACCGAAAAGCTCCTTACCGGTGCGGCCCCAAACCGGGTAAGTAAGGCCAGGACTATCGATGAATCAAGCCCCCCGGAGAGAAATAACCCAAAGGGGACATCTGAACGCATATGTTCCCGAAAGACGATTTCTATTAAATAATCAAACTCCTCACGGGCCTCCTCAAAGCCCAAAACCCGAGGATGGACCTCCGAGGCCGACCAGTAGGCACGCTGCCTGAGCCTAAGATCGGCAGAGATCTCTATCTGTTCGGCTGGAAGGACCCTCAGGACCCCTTGAAGAATCGTCTGCCGACCGGAAGAGAACTGGGCCTGAAGATATTGAACCAAGGCCGCAGGATCTAACTCCACCTTGGGCAGAAAGGGGATCAGGGCCTTGATCTCCGAGGCAAAAAGGATCCGGTCGGCCAAGGGCGCATAAAAAAGCGGCTTTATCCCCAGACGATCCCGGGCCAGGATGAGGGATCTCTTCCGGCGATCATAAAGGGCCAAAGCAAACATGCCATTTAGATGTTCAAGAAAAGTCTCCCCCCAGACCCTGTAGGCATGAAGAATGGTCTCACAGTCTGAACGGGTTGAGAAACGACAACCCTGGTCCTCAAGCTCCTTCCTTAACTCGACAAAGTTGTATATCTCCCCGTTGGCCACGGTTACCAGGGCCTCATCCGAGCTGAAGAGGGGCTGGCGACCCCCTTCGAGGTCAATGATCGAAAGCCTAGTGTGGACCAGGCCCACGTTTTCCTCAACAAAGAATCCTACATCATCCGGACCTCGATGCCGCAGGAGCTCGGCCATAAGGCGAAGATCCTTCTCCTCTACCTTGCCTGAGAGTTTGATCACCCCGGCGATTCCACACATTATTCAAACCCCTGACCTATCATTGGTATAAAAGGCGAACTAGATCTTGAGCTGTTTTAAGGGGTTTTTCAAGCCGGCAGAGATTTAAAACCTTCAGGGGTGAGCACAGGAAGGATCCGGAAAAGGTCCACCCGGGCACAAAAGGATACGTCTTGGGCCAAGCCCAGGGCCATCAGTCTTTGGGCATGACGGGAATATCTTATCACCTTGGCCGGATCATCTATGGATTGCCCCCAGTCCCGGGCCAACCAAGCAGAATCATTATCCGGCTTATACCCTGGAAGCCTTTTAAGAAGAAAAGCGGCGTAGAGGAAATCCTCCAGGGAAAAATGACCCTCGGTGCCGGCACACAGGACGACCAGCTCCTGATGCCTCTGGGCCGCCTGGACCACGGCCGAAAGATTCAAGAAGGCCCCGGCGACCACCTCGGAGGCCGAGGAGATGAGGCCTACAGCCTGGGTGCCATTAGTGGTGGTGAGAGCCACCCTTTTGCCAGCCACCAGATCCGGGGCCAAAAGGGGAGAGTTCCCCAGATCAAAGCCCTCCGGGGGGAGCCCCCCACGCTCCCCGGCCACCAAGTAGCCTTTCTCTTTAAGGGCTAAGGCCTCCTCAACCCCAACCACCGGACGAACGACCTCGGCCCCGAAAGCCAGGGCCGAGACAATAGTCGAGGTGGCCCGAAGGATATCCACCAGCACAACCAGACCATCAGTCTCTATCCGACGGGGCAGGGGCTCAACGAAGACTACCTTGGACATAATCAGGCCAAGACCCCCTTTAACTGCTTAAGTCTTTTAAGGCAGAGATTCATCCTCGCCCTGTCCCCTAGGACCTCATAGCACGCCGCCGCCCGAGCCAGGGCCTCAGGGGAGTTTTCAAAGGGCAGGAAACACTCCAGAGCCCGCCTAAAATCCCCAACGTTCATATAACTCACCCCCAGACAGACGTTAAGGGGTTCGCTTTGGGGAAAGTGTCTCCTGCCCTCCTCGAGAAAACGGATGGAATCTTTAAAACGCCGCCTCTGCTGATAAATGACCCCCAGCCCCAGATAGGCATGATGATCAGGATGATACTTAAGGGCCCTGAGAAAGAGCCTCTCTGCAATAATCTCCTTATTCTTGATCTGGGGGATCCGGGCATAGTCTCCGTAACGAAAGGTCATGGCCAAGCGGGAGAGAAAGTCAGCATGATAGGGATAAAGCTCCTTTTTATCAACCAAAGAGATATCTTCGACAAAACGAGGCAGGTGACGGTAGTATTCCTTCTTAAGCCTCCGTCCTAAAGCCAGGACCTTTTCGGCCGAAAGTTGGGGATCGGTCTCATGATACATGATATCTTCTATCCGCTTAAGCCAGATGTCATCAGTGGCCCCGGTACGTCTTTTAAAATCCTCATAAAGGGCCGTTCCCGGATAGATATCCAGGATATAAAAGACCGCTCCTAGGGGCTTTATCTCCAGCATAAGGTCTATGCTTTCCTGAATGGTCTTCTGGCTCTCCCCCGGAGAGCCGTAGATAAAATAGGCCCGAGGAAGAATGCCATAGCTCCTAGTAAGGGCAAAGGCCTTCTTTATGGCCTCGGTGGCCAGCTTTTTATTGAAGAAGCGGCGGACCTTCTCGGAGCCACTTTCCACCCCAAAGCTTATCTGGATACAGCCCGCCAGGCGCATCCAATAGAGAATATCTTCGTCTATACAGTCAACCCGGGAGATGGCCTGCCAAGTGATCGGAAGACGACGACGCAAGATCTCCCGGCAGATCTCAATCACCCGATCCTTCTTAAAGGTAAAGGTGTCATCGGAAACATAAAAAAATTTAACCCCTTTCCGATAAAGGAGTTCCAACTGGTCAACAAAGTATCCCGGAGAATGGAAACGCACCCTTCGGCCCCAAAAGCGGGGAGAACCGCAGAAGGTGCAGTTATAGGGGCAGCCCCGGGCCGAGACTACATGCTGGAAGGTAAAATAGCGGGCTGGGTTGGGTAGAGAATCAATATCTTCTATGGGATCAGGATCCCCGGTCTTAATCAGGCCATCCCTTCCCCGAAAGGCCAACCCCTTGATGGTTATCAGACGCCCCTCAAGGCCTTCTCGGTCTCCTTCAAGGGCCTTGATGAGCCTGAAGAAGGTGTATTCCCCTTCACCAATGACGACATAGTCGATCTCCTTAAAATGGGTCAGGAAATGCTCCCAAAGAAAGCTGGCCCCCACTCCTCCCAAGACCGTCTTCACCTCAGGATTCAGTTCCTTAGCCACCCGAGCAATGTCAATCGCCCCCCAACGGTTGGCGTTAAAGATGGAAAAACCGATCACATCGGGGTTTTGATCTTTGAGGATCTGCCGAATTTTGGCCGGGGTCTTGTTGATGTTGTACCAGTTTAGAACCTCGACCTGATAGCCCTTTTCTCTGAGAAAAGCGGCAATATAGTAAACACCAATGGGCACCGGTCGGACGTCATCATCCCGGGGACGCTCTTCAAGGCAATAAGGATAGATAAGAAGAATTTTCATAAAAAGTTACAAAAAGAACAAATATTTAAACAACAATCGTTAAGAGCGAAGAAGATATCAGCTCCGCCAGGGCTGTCAAGTAAGAAGCTCGTCCATTATCAGGGAGGATCTTGGAGGACCAGTGGTTTCCGGGGCCAGATCCCTTCCCCTTAGCTAGGCTTCATGATAATAGGCCTGACGTGAAACCCTTTGTCTTCCTGGACACCATAAAAAAGGACTCCGAAAACCGACGCAGCCTCCTCTTTAAAGCCCCGGTGAGGGAGATCCAGATCTTTTCTGACCGAGACCTCAAAGCCCTGGAGGAGGCCCTGGCCGAAGGCCTCTGGGTGGCCGGCTACCTCAACTATGAGTTTGGCTACCTCCTTGAACCAAGGCTAGGCCCACTGGCCACCGGCCTCAAGGGACCTTTGGGCTGGTTTGGAGCCTTTGAAGCCCCAGAGATTCTCCCCCCAGGAGAGATCCCCTTTTGGGGGAGCGAAGAGAGCTTGGGGAGCGAAGAGAGCTTTGAGATTTCAGAACCTGAGGCCAACATTTCTTTAGAGGACTATATATTAGCTATTAATCAAATTAAAGAATTTGTCGCTTCTGGAGATACTTATCAAGTAAACTTCACCTTTAAGCTCAAGTTTAGTTATTGGGGATCACCCTTTAGTCTCTATATGAGACTTAGGCGTCATCAACCTGTCTCTTACGCCGCTTTGATCTTTGACGGCCAGGGCCATATCCTCTCTCTTTCCCCAGAGCTTTTTTTTCGCTGCCAGGACAAAAGGATCTGGTCCCGGCCCATGAAGGGAACGGCCCCCCGGGGAAGGACCCTGGATGAAGATGAAGCCATCTCCCGGAACCTCAGAAAAGACCCTAAGAACCGGGCCGAAAACGTGATGATCGTTGATCTTATCCGCAATGACCTCTCGCGAATATGCCAGCGGGCAAGCGTCTATGTCCCCCGGCTCTTTGAGGTGGAACGTTATCGTACTGTCCACCAGATGACCTCTACGGTTTTGGGTGAGCTTGGGGAAGGAGGCGGAGTGGCCGGAATTCTCAGGGCCCTTTTTCCTTGCGGCTCAGTAACCGGGGCCCCCAAGATTAGGACCATGGAGATCATTGCCGAGCTTGAAAAAGAGCCCCGGGGGCTCTACACCGGGGCCATTGGTTTCTTTTCTCCGAGGGGAGAGGCCTGTTTCAACGTGGCCATAAGGACCGTCTTTCTCAGGGACGGCCGAGGAGAGATGGGGATTGGAAGCGGGATTGTCTATGACTCCGAGGCCCTTAGTGAGTATCAGGAGTGTCTCCTTAAGGGGAGATTTCTGGTTGAGGATCTGCCCGACTTTTTCCTCATCGAAACCATGCTCCTTGAAGAGGGGAGGATCTTCCTCCTCAAAAGGCACCTTAAGAGGCTTCGAGCCTCAGCGGCCTATTTTGACTTCCTCTTTGAGGAAAGAAGGCTCCTTGAAGACCTGAAGGTCCTGGCTCGCTCCAGGCCCAGAGGCAAACACCGGGTTCGAATCCTGCTCGCCGAAGATGGTAACTATCGGCTCGAATGCACCCCCCTTAAAGGGAGCAGCCAAGTTTTCTGGCGCTTTGGGCTGGCTGAAGAAAGGGTCAATTCCAGAGATCCGTTTCTTTACCATAAAACCACCCACCGGTCCCTTTACGACAGATGGCGGGATGAGGCCTCCTGCCTGGGGCTTGAGGAAATAGTCTTTCTAAACGAAAGGGGAGAGCTTACTGAGGGGACCATCAGCAATATCTTCATTGAGTTTAAGGGCACCCTCTATACCCCACCCCTTACCTCTGGACTTCTCCCGGGCACTTTGAGGGCAGAGCTTCTAGAGAAAGGGTTGTGCCGAGAGAAGGTCCTTTATCCAGAAGATCTCCGCCGGGCCTCAAGGATCTTTCTGGGTAACTCTGTAAGAGGGCTTATCCCCGCAGGATTTGTCAAGACGATCAAATAGGCCGGGGATTGATCAGGCCTTCAATAAATTTGTGCCCTCTGGCTTTTTTGAGCAATCGGCAAGGAGGTCAACTATGAAGAAGACAAAGATCGGCTTTATTGGTTTGGGAATCATGGGGACACCCATGGCAGGCAATCTTTTAAAAGGGGGATTTGAGCTCCTCGTCTACAACCGCACGGCCTCAAAGGCAATGTCCCTCGTCAAGGCCGGGGCCAGGTTAGCCCGAAGCCCCAGAGATCTGGCCCGGGAATCAGAGGTGATCATCCTCATGGTCACTGGGCCGGAGGCCATAGAGGAACTGCTCAGCGGCCCTGAGGGGATCTTTGCGGCCGACCTTGACGGCAAGGTCATCATCAACATGAGCACTGTATTTCCGGCCTACAGCCGGGAGCTTGACCGCCGCATCCAGGACCACGGAGCCATCTTCATCGACGCCCCGGTCTCTGGCTCCCGGAAGCCGGCTGAAGAGGGGGCCTTGATTATCTTGGCCGGAGGTCCAGAGGAGGAAATTGAGCGTCTCCAGACGCTATTTCTCTCTTTGGGGAAAAAGGTCATCTACTGCGGCCCAGCAGGTCAGGGATCGGCCATGAAGATGGTTGTCAATCTCCTTCTGGCGGTAATGATGGAAGGCCTAGCCGAGGCCATCAACCTGGGAGAGGCCTGCGGTCTTAAGACCGAGAGCATCCTGGAGACGATCCTCTCCGGACCCCTGGCCTGCGGGCTCTACAGACTTAAAGAGGAGATGTTTAAAAGAGGTTTCTTCCCGGCCCAGTTTCCCCTTAAACATATGCTCAAGGACCTCCGCTACATCCTGAAGACAGCAGATGAGGCCGGGGCACCGGTTCCCTCTGGACACACTGTCTTTCAGCTTTATCGTCAGGCAGCCGGAAGGGGCTTGGCCGAGGATGATTTTGCCGCCGTCAAGGTTCTGCTAGGGGCCTTAAATGATCAGGACAGAAGGTGACCGTTGTTTTCTGGTTTACACCCGGAGCTGTTTTGCGCTAGTTCTAAGATCGTTCCAGCCCAGAGGTGGAGAACCAGATGATCCATGCTAAGAGGCTTAAAGACGGTCGCCGACTGGCCTTGATTTTTCTTTTGGCCGCCCTGGTGGTGGTCTTTGTCTGGGCAGTCCTCCTCATCCGGCACCGTTTAAATTACGCCATCAGCAACGCGGTCTTTGTCGAGACAGAGGGTCTTATTAATCTGGGATTCGATAGGGTCAGCGGCCGAATAGTGAAGCTTAACAAAAACGAAGGGGACTGGGTGAAGGCCGGAGAGGTTCTGGCCGAGATTGAGGCCCGAGATTACAGACTCCAGACGGAAAGGATCTTGGCCGAACTTAAGGCCCTCAAGGAAGAAGAGGCCCGAAGAGAGATCTCCCTCCGACGTCTGGACCAGGAGGTCCGTCTGAAGAAGGCCATCGCCCAAGACAAGGCCCGCGGTCTTAAGGAGGAATTGTCTTCCCTTGAGGCCAAGATCAAAGGGATCTCGTCCACCATCGATCAGCTCCGACGGGACAGAGACCGTTTCAGCAGTCTTTATCAGGCCCAGGTGGTCTCCAAAAGACGACTTGAGGCCATTGAAACTAAGCTGGCCGAAAAAGAGGCCGAAAAGGAGGCCCTTTTGGCCCAAAAAAGATCCCTTTATGCCGCACTTTCGGCGGCCCGTAAGGAGATCCGTTTGGCCGAGGCCCAGGAACTAAGGATCAAAGAGGGACAACGGGATCTGGCCAGCCTGAAGGAGAGGATTGTCGCCACCGAGGCCCGGCTGGCTGAGGTCCGGCGTCTGGTAGCCTACTGCCAGCTTAAAAGCCCTATTTCTGGCCGGATAGCCAAGAAGTATCGGAGTCTTGGAGATGTTGTCCGCCCCGGGGCCCCGGTCTACGCCTTGGTGGACCCCTCAGATATCTACATCCTCGTGTTACTTGAGGAAAACAAGCTCAGGGGAGTAAAAGAAGGGTGTCCGGCAAAAATCACCATTGACGCCTATCCAGGAGAGATTTTCAGGGGAATTGTCAGCGAGATCCTTCCCACCTCGGCGGCCAAGTTTGCCCTTGTCCCCCGGGACATCTCTGCCGGAGAGTTTACCAAGGTGGCCCAGAGAATCCCTATAAAGATCAAGATTACCGAGGGGCCAGTGGAACTCCTCAAAATAGGACTTGGAGGCGAGGTGGAAATCAGACGTCAGCCATGAAACCCGAGCTTCGCCCCATCTACGAGACGATCTCCCCGATCCGAAGGGCCATTTTGACCTTTATCGTCATGATCGGGGCCTTCATGGCCATTCTGGACACCACCATCGTTGATGTCGTCATCCCCAAGATGATGGCCCCTTTGGCCACTGATCTCTATGGCATCCAGTGGGTAATTACGGCCTATATGACGGCGGCGGCCGTGGGGCTCCTCCTCATAGAGTCTCTGGCCCGAATCTGGGGGCTTAAAAGGCTCTTCCTCGTTGGCCTGATCACTTTTACCGTCTCAAGTGCCCTCTGTGGCCAAGCCACGGGCCTGGCGGAAATGATTACCTCCCGTGTGGCCCAGGGTCTGGGAGAGGCCTTTATCATGGCCTCGGCTCAGACGATACTCCTGAGCATCTATCCACCACCGCGGCGGGGACTGGCCATGGGGATCTTCAGCCTGGGAGTAAGCTTTGCCCCGGCCCTGGGGCCAACCCTAGGTGGCTGGATCACCGAACACCTATCTTGGCGATGGGTATTTTATGTCAATCTCCCGGTGGGCACCCTTAACTTTCTGGCCGCAGCCGCCCTCTTGCCTAGGGTCTTGGCCAGAAAGGGAAGGCTGGAGTTTAATTTCATAAGTTATCTTTTCCTGGCCACCTTTACCGTCTCCCTTCTCGTCCTCCTCTCAAAGGGGCAACAATTGGGATGGTTCCAGGCCGATCTTATCGTCTATCTTGGCTTTGTGGCCCTTATTGCCGGGATACTTTATCTCATCTCCGAACTTCTCTCCCCTAGGCCTTTGATCGATTTTTCCATCTTTGCCCGGCGGGAATATGGTCTTTCTATGGGCTTTTATTTCTTCGTCCTTGGTTTTTCTATGTATCAAATCTTCTACCTGCTGCCGCTTTATTACGAAAATCTAAAATATCTCTCCACCTTTCAGACCGGCCTTCATATGCTCGCCTTTGCCATCTTCATTGGAATTTTTTCACCTATATCAGGATTTTTGAGTGACCGAATCGGCCCGGAAAAGGTCTTAAGCCTATGCTTGGTAATCTATCTTTTCACGGCTTATTTCCTCATCCCCTCACTTAATTATTACACCCCGGCCACCAAGGCCGCCCTTCTGACCATCCCCTTCGGGATCTCACTGGGGACCTTTTTTGCCCCCCTTACAGCCCAGGCCTTAAGAAATCTGGGTGACAAGACCAGCCTGGGGGTCAGTCTGATGCACTATCTTCGTTTTGTTGGGGGCTCCTTTGGAACAGCAATCGCCACCAATACCCTCAAAAAACGCTGGGCTTTTCATTACGAGGAGATAAGCGCTCTTCAAAACACCTATCACGTAACCAGATTCCTTGAATCGAGCACCGAACGTCTGAGAGTCTTCTTCCCCGAGGACCTGGCTGCCCAAAAGGCCAAGGCCCTTCTTTACTATGCCCAGGGGATTCAGAGCCTAAGCCATGCCTTCCAGGACACCTTCAGACACAGCTTCTACTTTGCCCTTCTAGGAAGTGCCTTTCTGGTTCTCCTTCTGATTTTAAAGGCCAAAGACCAGGGCCGCCTTTTTGGGCGGCCCCACAACGCCCCTGGCCTAGACAACAAAGGCCCCCAGGAGCTCTTTGAGCCTTAGGGCCTGTTCTTCGAGCTGTTTGGCCGTCCGTTGGGCCATCTCTGAACCCTGGGCCGTCTGGGAGCTGGCCTCGGTGATCCCCTCACTCTGATTGACCAGATCCGAAGAATGGCTAGCCACGGCCTGGGCATTACGGCTGACCTCATTGACCACCGCTGTCTGCTCCTCTACGGCCGCAGCCACATTGTTGGCCAGCTCGGTAACCGAATCAATGACCTCGGCGTTTCGGGAAGTGGCCGAAGAGACCTCTTCCACCCTGGCCAGGAGATCATTTACGGCGGCTTCGATCTGTTTGACCAGCTTTTCGGTCTGCTGGGCCAGGTCTTTGACCTCGCCGGCCACCACGGCAAAGCCTTTGCCGGCCTCCCCGGCCCGGGCGGCCTCGATGGTGGCATTGAGAGCCAGGAGATTGGTCTGCTGGGCGATATCACCGATAAGTTTGCTGATCTCGCCAATCTGGCGCGAGGCGCTATTTAACCCCTCCACGGCAGTCAGAGCCTGGGCCGATTCCTCCCGGGCATCCTGAGCCTTCTGGCTGGCCGAGCTGGTATGGCGGGATATCTCTGAGATGGTGGCCGTCATCTCCTCCATGGCCGCAGCCACACTCTGGACTTGTTCTCCCACGGCCCGAGCCGCCCTGGAGACCTCCTCGGACTGGGCCTGTCCCTCCACGGCTGTGCTGGCCAGCTGTTGAGCTAGGCTGCTCAACTGAGAGACTTCCTCGGCGACCTTTTCGCCAGAGACACGGGCCTCTTTAATCAGGATCTGGATGCGTTCGATAAAGCGATTTACCAGCCGGGCCAGCTCATCAAGCTCGGTCTGGCCGCGGACAGGAATCCTCTTGGTGAGGTCGGCCTCGCCGGTGGCTACCTCTCGAACCCGACCAGTAACCTCGGCCAACTTGCCACTGATGCCCAAAAAGACCGCCAGACCAATCAAGAGCCCGACCAGAAGAATGGCCCCCAAGGAAAAGGCCAACTCCTTTAAGAGCTCGTCAGCCTTGGCCTGAGCAAAGGCCGCCCCGTCTTCATTGAGTTTTTTGACGATCTTTTTGAACTCAAGGGCCAGAGAGTCAAGCCTCCCGGCAGAATCCACCAAGGACTGCCTCCGGGTGTCAAGGCCCGGGCCTTGGCCCCCGGAGCCCAAGGCCCTAAAGTAGCCTTCGGCCCGTTGATCATAGGTGGCATAGACCCCCTTGAAATCATTGATAAGCCCCTTGGCCTGGACGATAAGGCTGTCTTCGTAATCCGAAAGGCGATCGTATCTTTCAAGAAGGGCCTCGGTTTCCCCAATGAGTTCTTTTATCTTGCGGGAATTCTCAAAGAAAGTTGCTCCGGTGTTGTCGGCCCGGCTAAGCCCTGTCTGGACCTTCTGGTTGGCCAGTAAGGTCTCGATACTGGTCATAAGGGCTGTTAGAGGAATGTTCCCCTCGACTATAGTAGTCACTGTTCGCCCCATGGTCCTAGTAGCCTTGACGGCTAAGATCCCCACCAAGACAATCATCAGGGAAAAATAGACGACCAAGGCAAAAATAGTGTATTTAATCTTAAACTTTTCTAAAATTCTTTGAAAAAACGACAAACTACTACTCATAAAACAAGCCTCCTTTATTTTGTGATTCTTTTCACCCAATTATATAGATATTAATTAGTTAGTAGTTTAATCTTTCAGATTAAAGTCAACAAATAACAACTGCCATCAAGCTCATATATCGGTTCAGAGAAGAGAAATATAAAGGTTAAAGAGAACTTTACACACTTTTGTCAAAACTAGTTAAACTGATTAAGAGTACAATAGGAATTCCCAGTCTTAATTAAATTGAATTAAAGAATTTGTTTAGGCGTTTTTATTAAGGGCAGGGATCCTTGACGAGGGGCCAGTCTTCCGGAGGGACACCGGAGGCAATGGCCCGGGCCAGATCTTTTACCTGAGAGAGGGCCAAGGGGTGTTCTCTGATGGCCCCCTGGGCCTCGATTCCCCGATAAAAAAGCCCCCCTAGGTAATGGGCGTCTATGGCATCAAAGAAGTAACGGATCGTCCGCTGAGGACCCTCAAAGAGCCTTCTCCCCTTGGTAGCCCCCAGGGAGAAAAAGATTCCCAGACGGGTCTTCGGGGAAGGGCGCCGACCAAGACGGTACTTGGCCACCCAGAAGGCCTGACTCCTCTCTACCAGGGCCTGGGTATAGGCGGTGATATTATAGAAAAAGATAGGCGAGGCGACGATGATCAGTTCGGCCTCGGCCATAAGGGGGTAGATCTCCCGCATGTCATCATCAAGGATGCACTCTCCGGTCTCATCACAACCACCACATTCAAGACAGGGGCTGATCCGCCTCCTGACCAAGGGGACAAAGTCCACCTGCCCCCCTGCCTCCTCAAAGGCTTCAAGCCAAGCCCGAGAAAGAATATCCGTATTTCCTCCTGACCGGGGGCTTCCCATAAAAAACAAGGTTTTCATAAAATCTCCTTCAAAAGAGAAATCCTAAAATTAGGAGGAATCTTAAATGATAGGTCATGGCAGTCAAGAAAAGATCTCTCCAGAGAATGTCTTGTGAGGACTAAAGATAAGGAAAGGGCTGGATAATCGAGCCTGATTGCCCCTCCCTCATAGGAGATACCAGACCTGAAGATCTCTTTGGCCCCATAGACTTTGAGCCAGAGAAGCCTCCCCCTGGCATCCATGGCCAGACGAATGGTTGATCCTTCGGAATCAAGAACGAGAAAAAAACTGTCGGCCTTTTTTCTGACCAATCGAATCCGGCCCCAACGGGGATCAAAACGCCCCCAGAGAAGGCCTTGGGGATACTGCAGAAGCCTCAAAGGGAAAAGACCTTCCAGGGAACCTTTTATGGCCCGGGCCTCTAAAGGAAGAGCGAGCAAGAGTTGACCGCCGGTCAGATAGGCCACCATGATCGGAAGACCCAGGGGAGAGGGGATATCAAGCCGCAGACAATCATCTTGAGCACTTATTATGGCCTGGCCGGCAAGGTTTTTGTGGGCAATAGAGAGCTGAAAGGAAAAAGAGCCCCTAAGGCCTTCTGGTGGTGGGGGAATGATCTCTGGCCACTGACCCCGGGGGATGGTCTTCAAAGGGCTACAGGCCCAAAGGGTCAGAAAGAGACCCAGGCTAAGGCTCCAGGTCTTCAAGCATCTCCAGACGTTCACGGGTCTTTTTGATCTTTTTTTTAAGACGCTTGTGATCCTTGTCTTTTTGGTAAAGGGATCGAGCCTTCTCGTAATATTTGAGAGCCCGCTGGTAGTAACCAAGTTTTACACAGACGTCGGCCAGATGTTCGTTGATGATGGGATCATCCGGAGTGAGAGAAACGGCCTTTTTAAGCTCCTGGAAGGCCTTTTTGTATTGTCCCTTTCGGTAATAAACCCAACCGAGGCTATCGATGATGTAGCCATCATTAGGCCGGGCCTTAAGGGCTTTTTTGATCATCTCCTCGGCCTCATCAAGCTTTATCCCCATATCGGCCCAGGTGTAGCCAACAAAGTTAAGAGCTGCTGGATTCTCTGGCTCCTTCTCCAAGACTTTGAGGGCTACCTTAAGGGCTTCCTCTCTCCGAGAGGCTCGCTCGAGAATATAAGCCAGTTCAAGGAGAAGAGAGGTATCTTCGGGAACAAGCTTAAGAGCCTCCCGAATCGCTTCTTCAGCCTTGTCAAAACGCCCCTGACTCTCATAAATCGAAGCCAAGGTCCTGCGGAACTGGACCTTGTCAGGAAATCTCTTGATGGCTCCCTCAAGAAGAAAGACGGCCTCGTCCTCTTTGCCCAACCGGCTCAGGCAGAGGGCCTGCCGGTTCAGGGCCTCGGAGTAAAAGTTTGAGTCTTCAGAGATCGTAGCGTATTGGGAGATGGCTTTTTTAAGGTCCCCTTTGGTCTCGTAGGCCAGCCCGAGATAGAAATGAATCCGAGGATCATCAGGAAGTTTTCTCTGCAAATCCTCAAGGATGGCGATAGACCTATCAACCTCGTTGGCCTCAAGGAGGATCAGGGCCCCCCGTATAAGGCTGGCCACCAGAGAATCATCCATTTGTTTTAGATCCCATCTCTTAAGCAACTCCTGGGCCTCTTTGGCCTTCCCCTGACGCACGAGAAGATCAAGTATCCGGGACAGGGCCTCATGGCAGGGGGGGCTACTCCTTAGGCACTCCTGATAGGTGGCCAGGGCCTGATCGGGCCGGCCAATTAGCTCGTAGAGGTGGGCTAGCTCCAACCAGACGCCCTCAAAGCGCGGATTAAGTTCTATGGTCCGCCGGTATTCCTTGATAGCTTGATCATAGTCCTTCATCTGACGATAGATTCGGGCCAGATAATAATGCCCCATAAAGGAGTCCTCTTTTACCTTCAGAAAACGCTTCAGGGTCTCAATAGCCTCTTTGTAGCGCCTATTTTCAGCATAGATGCTCGAGATCAGCATCAAGGCCTCGGTCTGGTCGGGAGCAACCTCAAGGGCCTTCTCCAGAGTGGCCACGGCCCTCTCATACCGCCCCTGCGAGGCATAAAGACGGCCCAGAATAATAAGAATAGATACATTTTGGGGATCCTTCTTGGAGGCCTTCTCAGCATATTTCAGGGCCTGCTTGAGTTTGTTCTGAGTAGCATAGATCCGGGCTAGCTCTTCAAGGGGCAAGACGGCCTCGGGATCAAGACGGATCAAGCGTTCAAAGGAATCAATGGCCTCATCAATATGGCCGACACTGGCCGCATACTCTCCCCGCAAAAACTGATAATAGGCCTCTGCCCGGGGGCTTAAATCAGGATAGGCCAGGGCCGGGGAGACCAGAGAAAACAGACCTATCAGGGCCAAGCTAAGACGCTTCCAGGGCCAGAGGATAGTTCTCAATGTCTGGTAATCTCTCCTGTAGGAATTTTTTGAGCTTCTTAAGTAGCCTTTCTTCAATTTGACGGACCCGCTCTCTGGATATCCCAAAGCGGGAACCTATCTGCTGAAGGGTCAGGGGATCTTCGGCTAAAAGTCGTTCCTCAAAGATGACCTTCTCCTTGTCCTTGAGCCCGCGGCCAAACTCCGCCAGCACCTGACGGAGTCTTTCGCCGACCTCATCTCGGGCCACTTGATCCTCCACTGGAGGATCGTTGCTGGGGAGGAAATCCTGATATTTCTCATCCGAATCCTCCCTTACAGGGGCATCAAGGGAGACCTCCCAGGCCCCCATACGTTGCTCCATCTCGATGACATCCTTTTCTTTGACCTTGAGCCTCTCAGAGATGAGCTTTGAAGACGGCTCAAAGCCGAGAGCATCCAGACGATCTTTTTCCTTCTTCAAATTGTAGAAAAGTTTCCGTTGAGCCTGGGTGGTACCAATCTTTACCAAGCGCCAGTTATCCATAATGAACTTAAGGATATAGGCCTTGATCCAAAAGGAGGCATAGTAGGAGAACTTGACCCCCCGATAAGGATCAAACTTCTTGACAGCCTGCATAAGGCCAATGTTGCCCTCTTGGATGAGATCAAGAAAATTCTGCATCCAGAATTTTTGAAAATCCAAGGCTATTTTAACCACCAGACGGAGATTGGAGGTGACCAGCTTGTAAGCCAGACGTGGATCCCGACTGTGGTAATACTCTTTGGTTAGTTGCTCCTCTTCCTCCCGGCTAAGAAGAGGATAGCGACTGATCTCAGCCAGATAACGCTGGAGAGGATCTGTGGTAACCGGAGCTAGGTCCTCTTCCGAAGAGGAGACCAAAACCGGAACAGTCTCAGTGACTGGCTGAGGCAAGGCCTTGATCTCTTCTTGCTCCTTGGCCTTTTTCTTGCGGCCACGACGTTTCTTCTTCGGGGACGGGTCCTTGGCTGACTTTAATTTGGCAGCTTTGACCATGAGACTCCTTCAGTCCATTGTTTTTTTGCTGGGAGAGCTTGACCTAAGAGGTGTTTGATCCTTTTCAATATCAGGTTTTCTAAAAGGAAACAAACTAATTTACTCCCACCAGATCCTCAAGGTGCTGGATTATCCTGCCAACCGGAATCTCTCCTGAGGCCAAGATCTGACCATCGACAACCACTACCGGAGGTTCAAGCATCCGGGAAAGCACGGCCATGGCTGCCTCGTGCCTTCGGGCCTGTTCGTCATGATTTACGTCAATATAGATGACCTCTGCCCGATTGCCAAACCTTTTGGCAACCTCTTCCTTCAAGAGGGCAAACTGCTCAGCAACTTCCTTTCCCATGCTGCAGCGGGCCGCCGGGCCGGGCATACAGGCCGCCCCAGTGCATTCAGCCACCAGACAAGGACGATCAAAGACCAATACCGACACCTGACTCATGCCGCTCTGAGCCCCCGCAAGCCATGCTTTTTAAGATATATCTGGATGGCCGAGATGGCCGCCGGAGTGACCCCCGAGATCCGGGAGGCCTGCCCTAGATTGGCAGGTCTGACTTTGGAGAGCTTCTCCCTTACCTCAGTAGACAGACCCGGAATCTGCCAGTAGTCGAGATCTTCCGGCAGTCTCATGGCCTCCCAACGTCTGAAACGCTCGATCTCCTCCCGCTGCCGGGCCACATACCCGGCATACTTGGTCTCTATTTCCACGGCCTCGGCCACCGGGGCAGGCAATTCGGCCAAAAAGGAATAGATTCGGGCCAGGGCCTCAAGACCTACCTCTGGTCGCCGCAGGAGATCAAAGAGGCTTACTGGCTCCTTAAGAGGAGAGCTACCTAGGTGCTCCAACATCTGGTTTATCCGGCCCGGATGAGCCTTCTCAAACCTAAGGCGGGAAAGTGTCTTTTCTAAAAGATCCTTCTTGGCCCGAAAACGGCGGTAATCTTCCTCGGCCACCAACCCCAAGCTCCAGCCCAGCTCGGTAAGTCGAAGATCGGCATTGTCTTCCCGGAGGAGTAATCTGTACTCGGCCCTTGAGGTAAACATCCGGTAGGGTTCTTTAGTGCCCTTGGTGACAAGATCATCAATGAGGACTCCGATATATCCCTGAGAGCGATCGATAATCACCGGCTCCTCTTCCTTCACGTATCTGGCAGCATTGATCCCGGCCACGATTCCCTGGGCCGCAGCCTCCTCATAGCCCGAGGTCCCGTTTATCTGCCCAGCCAGAAAGAGCCCGGCTACCAGTTTGGTCTCAAGGGAGGGCTTGAGCTGGATAGGATCAACATAGTCGTATTCGATGGCGTATCCTGGCCTTAGGATCTCGGCCTTCTCAAGGCCCTCAATACTTCTGACCATCATAAGTTGGACATCTACCGGAAGACTAGTGGAAATACCATTGGGATAGATCTCTATAGAATCGATCCCTTCGGGCTCCAAGAAGATCTGATGACGTTGTTTCTCCGGAAAGCGAAAAACCTTATCCTCAATAGAGGGACAATATCGGGCCCCAACCCCCTGGATGACTCCAGTAAATAGGGGGGAGCGGTGAGTGGCAGAACGGATGACCTCATGGGTTCGAGGATTAGTATAGGTTATGTAGCAAGGAAGCTGGGGCAAAAGGGGTCGTTTGCCCTGATTGGCAAAAGAGAAAAGAGGCGGAGGATCGTCACCGTATTGGACCTCAAGACGCCTGAAGTCAATGGTTCGGGCATCAAGACGGGGGGTAGTACCTGTCTTAAGGCGTCCAACCTCAAAACCCAGGGCCTTAAGGGTTTCCGAGAGCCGGTTGGAGGGAGGATCTCCCATGCGACCGGCCGGAAAATGTTTAAGGCCAATATGGATGAGGCCCTGGAGGAAGGTACCGGTGGTAATGACTACTGCCTTGGCCTCAAAGACCTCCCCCACCGAGCTCTCCACCCCAAAGATGCGCCTGTCCCTTACCAGCAGACGGGCTACCTTGGCCTGCTTTATATCCAGACGCTCTTGATCCTCAAGGACCCGGCGGATCCGGAGCTTGTAGCGGAGACGGTCGGCCTGAGCCCGGGTGGCCCGAACCGCCGGCCCCTTACTGGTATTGAGTCTCCGGAACTGGATCCCAGTCTCATCGATGTTTTTGGCCATGGCCCCTCCCAGGGCATCGATCTCCTTAACCAGATGCCCCTTGGCCAGACCGCCGATGGCCGGATTGCAGCTCATGGCCCCAATGTTGTCAAGGTTGATGGTCAGGACAAGGGTCTCACAGCCCATCTTGGCCGCCGCTAGGGCGGCCTCAACCCCCGCATGACCTGCCCCAACAACAATAACATCGTACTTTTTAGGATAGACTGACACGGTAAGTTACCTCTTGAGCCTCAGGTTGTTGACCACGGCCCGGACCCCTTCGGTGCCCTTGGCAATGGCCAAGATGCGATCCATCTGATCTTTGTCCTTGACCACCCCGGTTAAGGTGACCACCCCGTTGACCACGTCTACGTCAATAGAAAGAGAACGCACCCCCGGCTCTACCAGAAGTTTGGCCTTGATCTTGGCCCCCAGGGTCTTGTCGTCCAGGAGGCGTCCGAGACTGCGCTTGCCGATTTGAAGATTATTTCTCACCCCACGCACCCCGGGGGTGGATCTGGCGATCTCGATTGCCCTTTTGGCCTCGGCTTGGCTGGAGACAAGACCTGTCAAGGTCACCGTACCATCAACTGTATCAACGTCGATCTTTCTGGCCTTGGTCTGGGGATCCTGGGCCAGGGCAGCCTTGATACGGGCGGTAATCGTAGCATCATCTACTTGTCGGCCAAGACTTCGTTCGTCAGTGGCCACCTTATAGGCTCCAGCCGCCCCTGTACCTACGATTACCGGCCCACAGGAGTTAAGGAGAAGAAGTATCCCCAGAAGGGGAAGGAAAATATAGATCTTTAGGCCTGTAGTCGATATCATTTTTAGGACCTCTCTAAAGAGAGTTTAATTATGGTAACTCAACCTAGCCTGTTGTAAACTCTTTTGAATAATCCTGAAGGAGAGAAGCAATGAAGATAGAAAAGACCCTTTTTCCTAAGGGCCTTGAACCAACCAAAGGGGCCTCAACTAAGGGGCAAACCGGGCCTTCTTTTGAAGAGATCCTGGGAAAGAAGCTCTCTGAGGGGCAACCAAGCTTAAGTATCCCGCCGGCGACTATTGCCCCTCTGATCTCCCTGGCGCCAGAGGAGGTTGAAGGGCTACGGCGGGCCGAAGAGGTCCTTGATATTCTTGATAATATCGCCCGCCTTCTTGACCAAAGGCCCATATCTGGCCAGGCCCCGGCCCAGGGTCTTGAGGACCAAAGCTGGGAACTTGCCCAGCTAGTCAAAGATCTCCAGCCAGGGCCGGTCCGCAGTCTCATAGAAGAGGTAGCTATTCTGGCCAGCGTTGAGGCAGCCAAGATCCGCCGTGGCGATTATTCTTAGGCCTTCAGGGTCTTGATCCAGACCTTTCGGCTCCGGGGACCATCATATTCACAGAAAAAGACTCTCTGCCAAGTCCCTAGTTTGAGCTGTCCGCCTTCCACTATCAGGAGGACCGAAGGCCCGGTAAGGCTGGCCTTGACATGGGCCGGGGAATTGCCTTCAAGGTGACGATAGGGGAAATGCCAGGGAACGACCTCGTTTAGGACCGAGGTTACATCTTCGGCCACCGCCGGGTCGGCCCCCTCGTTGACAATAATCCCTCCCGTGGTGTGGGGGCAATAGATGAGACAGATGCCCTCATCGATATCAAGCTCCCGATTTATGACCTCGGTGATGTCGATTAGTTCGGTCTTCCGGTTTGATTTCACGGAGATAGATCTGACCATCCTTATCCTCCCTCCTCGGGCCTTGAGCCATCTCTTGCCAGATGAATATCACCCTGGGGCTTAGATCTTCAAGGTGTTTGATAAGGCGGCCGGGGTAGGGCAGGAGATGCTCAAAGCCTCCAATATGAACAAGGGGGGCTTTCCAACGGAGGCGGCGCCGAAGACGTCTGGCCATGATCTCTCCCCGTAAGGCCTCTAATGGGCCCCAGCGCCACGTAAAGTGAAAGAAAAAGCGCTCAGGGGCTTTAAGGGCCCGGGAAGCCAGGATGGCTAGTTCCCTGGCCTCGGCCTCAAGACTTTGACCAAGTTCTTCCAAAAGCTCTATGGCTCCTTTTTTCAATAAGCGATCGATCTCTAGGAGATATTCCCGGGCCGGAAGGCTGAGATCCACCAGGTAAAGAGGAACCTGGAACTTTAGGGCAAACTCTTGAGCGGCCTTTAATTCGTAGGGAAGCTCAAGGATCGATCTGAGACCCTTTCGGGCCTTAGGGGTAAGTAAAGGAGAAAGCTCTTCAAGGCGCCGGAGCCAGAGCCCCTCTCTGGCCCGGCGGAATCTATAGGAAAAACGGCTCATCTCTAGAGAGACTGCCCGAGGCAAAAGGTCTTCAAGGAGCTCAAGGAGTCTTTCTTTTCCCTGGGCAAGGCGGTGTATAGTCCCCAGAAGAAAAAGTCTCTCCATCTCAGGCCACAGGATAGGCCCCTTCTGGCCGATGATCCAGGAGCTTGATCTCGGTGGCTCCTTCATCAAGGCTTATGATCTTAGTCCGCTCGATTTCCCGCTCCGGCAACCTGATGATTCGCCCGGCCCGGTGGATGGTCGTCGGAGAAAGGGTCGTCTTATAGGTAAGCTTGACTCCGAAGACTTTACGACCGAACCTAGTGGTAAACCATCCCGGGCCTTCAAGCCGGAGATCGTGAGCGTCCCCAGGCAGATAGATCCTTTTAACCCTTCGCCGAGGGTATCTTCGGCCTCCCTTGTATTCATGGGGGCTTATGTACTCCAGCCAGATCACCCTTCCCTGCCGGTAGCGAGCCTCGGATGGGATATAGATCTCGGCCCTTTTTTCCTCCTCGATGGTCCGAGAGACGTAGGCCTCGATGTCTTCCTCCTGGACTAGGTGGTCCTCGTTGAACTCCTCAAAAAGGAGGCCAAAGCCAGCCACTGCCGCAATAATGTTGGCCAGTTTTACCGTGCGGGTATGTTCCTTATAGATGGCCTCCCGAAACTGCTCAAGCTCCTGACCGATCCTGGCCTCCATCTCCTTAAGATAGGTCAGGGTGACCAGGAAATCAGCGTAGGCTTTGAGCTTCTCCAGTTCTTCAGCTGAATCCACATAAAGCATGGCCTTTCTTAGAGAACAGAACTCCCGTCGGAACTCGATGGCCTCAGCCAGACGGATTATCTCCACCGGGCTGGATGCCTCGATCTCCTTGATCAAGGCATCATCGAGACCCTCGAGTTCGGCTTCAAGGGAGGCGGCCTGACCAAAGGGAT
This sequence comes from Thermosulfuriphilus sp., assembly GCF_054026695.1. NCBI lineage: Bacteria > Pseudomonadati > Thermodesulfobacteriota > Thermodesulfobacteria > Thermodesulfobacteriales > Thermodesulfobacteriaceae > Thermosulfuriphilus > Thermosulfuriphilus sp. The sequence goes on along the minus strand of NZ_JBPMLP010000053.1, from coordinate 38,443 downwards.
GATATTCCTTTTCCCAGCCTTGGAACCGGGCAACAAAATTAGCTGCCCGGCTACTGGCAGCGTTTTCCTCAAGGGCTGCCCTACGAAGCTCCTCCAGACGGGGGCCAAACTTTTGGACCCAGAAAGGGCTGTAGGTGAGGGTACAGAGATAATCAGAGCGTCTCTTGAGCTCGGTGAGTTGCTCCACTGAGGAGACCTCAAGCATCTCGTCCCGGATAAGGCAGTTAATACGTCTTATGTCTGCCGGCCCCTCAACAGGGCCATAGATCCACTTAGCCATAGCCCCCCCTTTAATCCCCGATTTGGAAACAAAGTAGCCACAATGAAAAAGAGGTCAAGGCTGGCTGGACTTTAGCTTTTCAGAGGATAAACCGATCAGAAAAGTAGCCACTTTAAGGACGGGATCGATGGGACCCAAGCTTACCTCCACCATGGGCCAATACCGGAGGGCCGGTAGCCAGATCAAGACCAAGATCCAGGACTTGGCCCCTTATCAGGACCTGAGAAACCGAATCCTTCAGATAGAGGATCTTCCCACTGTCCCGGCGACAATCTTGCGGCTTATTGAGAGCCTGGGAAACGTAGAGGTCAGTGTTGAGGAGCTTGAAGATATCATCCGCTACGATCAGGCCCTCACCAGCAAAGTCCTCTCAGTGGCCAATTCGGCCTTCTATGGCCACCGAGTTCCAATTACCACGGTCAAAAGGGCCATCATCGCCTTAGGGCTCGATGAGGTCCGTAACATTGCCCTCTCTATTATGCTCGTCAGTATCTTTAAGACGCCAGAGGAATTTGAAGACTTTAGCCTCAACGACTTCTGGCTTCATTCTATAGCCGTGGGCCTCGGGGCCCGGATAATAGCCGGGGCTTTGGGACGAAATGATGATGAGGTCTTCTTTGTCTGCGGCCTGCTTCACGATCTGGGACGGGCTGTCTTGGCCACCAGATTCCCGGAAGAGTTTCGGGCCATCCTTAAAATCCAGAAAGACACTGCTTGTCATCTCCTTGAGGCCGAATCCGCCCTGGATGTCCCCCACACCTGGGTAGGACGGTGGCTGGCCCGGTACTGGAAACTGCCATCTTTTGTGATCGAGGCCATCAGGTATCATCATCATCCCTTTACCAGAAAGGGCTTTAAAGAGATTGCTGCCATCTGCCAAGTGGCAGACCACTTGGCCCATCGTTACCAGATCGGTCGGATTCCCGGCGGCCAGGAGGCAGCCATTGGCCCGGTACTCAAACGGCTGGGTCTCTCGGAGGAGATCTTCTCCGAACTGGCCGACCAGTTTGAGGCCCTAGGTCCGGTGATTGTTGAATCCTGGTTAAATAACGCCATCGTCAGTTAACCCCTTACCCCAGGCCTCAAAAAGCATTATAAAAACCTGCCAGTATGTTCACCTCAACTATCCTTTATCTCTTGGTGGCCCTGGTTCTTTTTGCCAGCTGGCCCGCCGCCCCACCAATGCTCTCCCCGCTATGGGCTTTGGGGATTTTTGGGGCCAAACTCTTTGCCTTTGGCCTGATCTCTAACCTCTTCCTTCGCCGGGCCAGAGCCCCCTCGGAGATCATTGTCTATCAGGAACGCCTCTCCATCCTGGCTCTCATTTTCTACGGATTAGATGTCTATCTCCTGGATTTAAAAGGCCACCTCTTGGCCATGTTAAGCCTTCCCCTACCCTCCCTTCTCGACTTGGCCGGGCTTGGCTTTTATCTATTATATCTTTTTGTCCTCTGGAGAAAGGTAGCACATTATCAAGGACGCCTTGATGGAAAGCTACCTCGTCGAGGCTATGTCTCTGGCCAATTTCGTCTCCTCCTCCCAGCCATTGTCCCTTGGGTGCTGGTCAATCTGGTGGCTGACATCCTGCCCCATCTCCCCTGGGCCCCCTTAAAGGAACTTAGTCAGAGCCCCCTTTATGAACTGCTTTTTTTCCTGATCTTTCTCCTGATCATGGCCCTGTTCATTCCCGTCCTCATCCGGTATCTATGGGGCTGCCGATCGCTGCCCCCAGGGCCGATAAGAGAGCTCCTAGAGGCCTTCTTTTACCGAGAGGGCTTTTCCTATCAGGATATCCTTCTCTGGCCTATCTTTTCCGGACGTCTTTTTACCGCCGGAGTCATGGGTCTAGTCGGCCGTTTGCGCTATGTCCTTATCACTCCAGGGCTTCTAAGCGTCCTTGATGATGAAGAGCTCCTGGCCGTTATGGCCCATGAGGTAGGCCACGTAAAAAGACATCACCTCTTCTATTATCTCTTTTTCCTCCTCGTATATGGTCTCCTGGGTTATCTTCTCCTTGAGCCGACCTTTTACGCCCTCACCTATTGGAAACCAATTCTCAATTACTTAGTCGCCCACCCAACCCGAGGCGAAGATCTTCTTTTTTTAGGTTTCTCGATTCCGGTGGTTCTCCTCCTGATCATCTATTTTCGCTATGTGATGGGCTTTTTTATGCGCAATTTTGAGCGGGAGGCCGATCTTTATGCCTTCAAGGCCCTTGGCAGTCCGAATGGGCTTATCAGGGCCCTAGAGAAGATCAGCTACCTGGCCGGGGGGATCAGGGATCTTCCAAGCTGGCATCACTACAGCATCAGGCAACGGGTGGAGTTTCTTGAGGCCTGTTATCTGAACCCTCGTCTGGCCGACGAACACCGCAGGAAGTTGCGTACCGCCTTTGGAATCTATCTTTTGGCCATTGCCCTGGTCTTTACCTCTCTTAAAACCTTGCCCCTTGAAAAGATCAAAAGCGGTGGCCGAGCCCGGCTCCTGGTGGCCATGGTCGAAAAAAAGATCAAAGAAGATCCGGAAAGAAGACCCCAGTGGTATAAGATCCTGGCCAGTATCTACTTGGAGATAAACGATCCCAGGGCCGCCGTAGAGACCCTCGAAGAGGCCCTTCGGATGGCCCCAGAGGATCCGGAGATCCTCAACAATCTAGCCTGGCTCTACCTGACCATCGAGGATCCGGCCCGCCGCAATCCCTTCCGAGCCCTGGATTTGGCCCTCAAGGCCGCCCAGATCTCTCCAGATGCCTATGTTCTGGACACCTTGGCCCTGGCCTACTTTGAAAACGGTCAAATCGATGAGGCCATAAGGCTAGAGAAGATGGCCCTTAAGAAGGCCCGTAAAAACAAAGATCACTACCGAAGGCAACTAAAACGTTTCCTCAAAGCCAAAGAGAAAAAATCCTTCCGACAAAAACCATCTAGTTAATAAACTAAACTTAAGTTTTATAACTTCGATTAATCACAAAATAATTAAAGAGATTAGAAAAAACTCAATTTAAATTTAGAGCAAATTAATAAAGTTAATTAATTAAAGTTCCATACATTTTAGACGATCCTATAAAAAGAGAGGGAACAAGAAAACAAAAACTTTTACAGAAAAGGAGAGTCTATTCTCAGATTAAATAATCTTTCTATCAGGGCCAAGCTAGCAATAAGCGTTGGAGTGGCCATCTTCTCCCTGATAGTGTCTTTTCTCATTGCCCATCACACCAATCAAAAGACCACCAAAGATCTCAAAGACCTCTATCAAAACAGGGTCCTCGCCTTAGAAAAGCTTAGGGCCGTTTCCCTTTCTGGGGCCCAGATCATAGAGGCCTTTGAGGAGGCTGAAGATGGTGATCTGGGGCCAGGGGAGCTGCAATCAATTATCATCAAGGGGCGCCAAGAGCTCTCTAAGGCCTGGCAGGAGTTAGAGGAATCATCTTATGAAGAGCTCAAAGAGATCATTGGTCCTCCACTTAAGGCCTTCATTGCGGCCTTGGCCACCTACCAGGGCCGTCTTGAGGCTGGGGAGCAGGGAATTCTCCGAGACCTTGAAGGTCTCTATAGCCCTTGGCATCTTCTTCGTTCAGCCATCAACCAAGCTGGTGAAGTCCTTTTCAGGGCTGCTAGGGACGATTTTGAAGGTGGCCTTCAAGCTGCCCAAAAGGGAGAAACAACCATTTTAGTTGTCTTCAGCTTGGCTCTAATCCTCAGTCTCTCCATCTATTTCATAGTCACCAGGCAGATAAACCAAGGGCTTAAAACCGTAGTTGTCGGTCTTAGTGAGGCCAGCGAGGGTCAATTCAAAAGGGCCTTAAAGGTAGAGGGCCATAACGAACTCTCCCGTCTGGCCTTGGCCTTTAACAATCTGACAGCCGGAGTAGGCCAGATCCTAAAGACCCTTGATACCCAAACCGTAGCCCTCCTGACGGCCAGTCAAAAACTTGCCCATGTAGGGAAGGCCGTGGACCAGGGCGCTAAGGAGCTTGATAGAGTAGCCACCGAAGTGGCTGCCGCCGCCCAGCAGGCTACCGAAAGTCTCAAGGGGGTCGCCCAAGCCGTAGAAGAGATGACTACCGCTACCCAAGACATTGCTAAAAGCATTTCAGAAACAGCCGCTGTCACCAATCAGGCCCAGGAGAAGGCCCAGTCAGCAAAGATGGTGATAGGAAAACTCAGCCAGGGATCAGAGAGGATCGGTGAGGTGATAAGAGTGATCAGCCAGATTGCCGAACAGACCAACCTTCTGGCCCTCAATGCCACCATTGAGGCCGCCAGGGCCGGGGAGGCTGGTAAGGGTTTTGCTGTGGTAGCCGGCGAGGTCAAAGAACTCGCTCGCCAGACAGCCAAGGCCACTGAAGAGATCACCGAGATGATCAGAGGCATCCAGGACGACACCAAGCAGGCCGTAGTTTCCGTAGAGGAGATTGCCCAAATCGTGGCCCAGATAAACGATCTCTCAAACACCATAGCCAGTGCTACCGAAGAACAGACAGCCACCGTAGCCGAAATAAGTCAGAATATCCAGGAAGGCATCCAGGGAGTAAGCCAGGTAAATGACCAGATCCAAGGTTTGGCCCAAAAGGCCCGGGAATTTACCGAACTCTCCGCTGAGGTTCTTCTTTCTGAAGAGGCCATCTCCGATATAGTAGACGAGATAAAGACTGTTGGTGATTTCTTCAACATTGAAGATAAGGCTATCTCAGAGGCCCAAGAGCAGGCCTCAGATTCTATCCGCATCATGGCCATGAGTCTCCAGCACTTTGCCTGGCGAGAAAAGGTCCTTGAGGGCATCCTCAAAGGGGTCCCTCCAGAGGTAGAAACTGACGCCACCCGATGTGCCCTTGGCAGGTGGCTGGAGAGATATAAAACTAGCGGCCAAAGGGGAGAGATTATCTCCCGACTTGTCCCTGTCCACCGAGAGCTCCACAACTCGGTAATAAAGATCCAGGAACTCTTGCGCTCCAAGGCCAAAACCACAGAGATCTATCAAATCTTGGCCCGAGAGATCTCCCCCAAGGTAAAAGAGGTGGTTTCACAGCTAAAAGTCCTAAGAGAAAACATCTCCCACCAGAAAACATCCTGACCTAGAGACCAGAGAGCCCCGCCCCAAGCACTTTCTCGAAGGCCTTGGACAGGCCTTCGAGAAAGCCTTAGACTTAAAAACAATGTTTAACTCTAAATTTTAATCTTTCTTAAAGTTCTCCCAAATAGAACCGATATATACCAAGACGGACGATTTTAAAGTTGAGTCTCTTTTTTTTCGTTTAGAACTATAGCGGGAAAAAGGAAAAACTATGGGGTGTAAGGTTTTAGAGAGAATCAAAAGAATCCATAAAGACAATACCAAGAGAACCTCCGTGGAAAGCTACGATTACCACCCCGAAGAAAAGAATCCTTTCTGTCGGCTCCTCGACAGGATTTTTAACATGAGCCTTTTCATCAAGATTGGAGTCATCATTGGGCTCTGTTTCTTGGGATATATCGTCATGGCTGGATACTTTGTCGTCCAGCTCAAAATGATTAAGACTGGCCTTGATCAGCTGGATAGAATCTATCTACCTGAATACAAAGTTGGCCAGATAGTTTTAAAACATCTAAAAGAGATCGAAGCAGATTTAATAGAGTTTACATCGTCGCCAGATGATCCTATCGTTGTTAAGCGGCAAGAAATAAATATCAGACAGAATATAAAAGAAAGCATCCAGACCCTGGAAACAGCCCTTAAAGGAGGAAAAATAAAAGATATCTCGAATACGGGAATCATAGATGAATTTACAATTTATCCTATATCTGAAGAAAAGGCTCAGAAACATGTAACAGCAGCCTTAGAAAACCTAAAAAAGATTGAAAAAGAGTTCGAAAAATTAGTAAACAGCGAGATTGAAGAAAAAATTGAACAGATACCTGAAGAAGATATTTTACAAGAAATAAAAGATAATATAGAAAAAACAGAAAAAGAAATATCTCACTTCATCAAATTAACATCCAACAAACACCTAGTGCGCTCAGATAAAATAGAGCGCATAATGGAACAGGGGAAAATTTCAAGTATAATTGTAGCAACATTATTAATTGGTGTTCTTATAGCAACAGGATATTTGTTTATCCACATGGTCTTAAAACCGATAAAAGAAATCACTGCACGAATAAGAAATCTGGCGGAAGGCCAAGAAGAGTGCCAAGAAACATTACTAGAGGTAAAGACTAAAGATGAAATAGGTCTATTAGCTAATGAATTTAATAGACTAATAAATCAAATAAACCAATTTAATGCCTTCAAAAAGATCATAGAAGAAGATGAAACAGTAGAAGACATCTATAAAAGATTGGCTGATGTGTTCCAGAACCGTCTGGGACTTAAAACATTTGCCATATTCCAGGTTTCAAACAGCGATAATAAGATGAAGCCGGTCTATCTCTGCCCTGAGGACCTTGAATTCAACCCAGAGAAGCTTGGAGACGCCAACCGTTGCCGGGCTAAACGGACCGGACATATCATCTCCTCTATGGAATATAGGGGGATCTGTAAACTCTTTCTCTGGAAAGAGGAGGTCGATCACATCTGTATACCCATGATTGTTGGAGGACGGACAGTAGGTGTCGTCCAATTTCTGCTCCCTATAACCAAGGCTTCCAAGGAACTCCACAAATATGATTGGTCTATACGCCAAGCCCAAGTTTACATCCGAGAGGCCCTTCCAGTGATTGAGGCCAAGCGTTTTGCCCAGTCGATGAAGGAAATGGCTCTCAAGGACCCCCTGACCGAACTTTACAACCGCCGTTTTTTGGAGACATATATTGATACCCTGGTTGCTGGAACCCTAAGACGAGGCACAGTATTAGGAGTACTTATGTGTGACCTTGATTTCTTCAAGGAGGTCAACGACACCTATGGCCACGAAGTTGGGGATGAGGTCCTTAAGAAGACCGCCCAGATCTTAAAAGGAAACATCCGGGCCGCCGATCTGGCCATTCGTTTCGGAGGCGAAGAGTTTTTAATCCTTCTCACCGACGTCCGCCGGGGAGAGGCGGCCAAGGTGGCGGAAAAACTTCGCCAGCTAGTAGAAAGGCATAAATTCAAAGTCCCCGGAGGGCAGATCCAGAAGACCATCTCTATTGGGGTTAGCGAATTCCCGGTAGACTCTGAAGGAATCTGGGAAGTGATCAAGTATGCCGACGTAGCCCTTTACAAGGCCAAAGAAGGTGGCCGCAACCGGGTCGTCCGTTTCACGGCTGATATGTGGCAAGAAGAATCCTACTGATCATCCCTCCGTATCCGCCGGATAATCTTAGATGTTGATCGCCCTTTGAGGAGAGGCAGGCGAACCACTTTACCCCCATAGGACTTAACCAAAGAGGCCCCGACGATCTTCTCTTCTGGCCAATCAGCCCCCTTGACGAGGATCTCCGGTCTTATGGTCTCGATAAGCTTCTCCGGGGTATCTTCAGAGAAGATGCAGACATAATCGACAAAGAAAAGTGAGGCCAGAAGCAAGGCCCGATCGGTGGCCGGGTTGATCGGCCGGCCTTGGCCTTTGAGTCGTCTGACTGAGGCGTCACTGTTCAGTCCTACCACTAGACAGTCTCCCAAAAGGCGGGCCTGGTTGAGATACCTTGCGTGACCGGCATGAAGAATATCAAAACAGCCATTGGTGAAGACAATTCTCTGGCCCTGACGCCTTCGTCCGGAGATCTCTTCAAGAAGGGCTGGGAGCTCTAGGACTTTGGCCTCAGGTCTTTTAAAGACCAGGCTCTCTTGGCCAGTCTCAAAAAGACCTCTGACTTTTGACAAAAGGGACGGATCAAGATCAACCACCAGGATCCCCTCCTCTTTATTAAGGCTTGCCAGTAAAGTGCCATCTGGGGCCACAACCCGGCTTCCTCCGGCAAGCCCCTCTCCGGTGGCATTGGCCAAGGCCAGATAGACTTGATTCTCAAGGGCCCGGGCTCGGGAGAGAAGAAAAAGGTGTTCGGCCCTCTGCTCCGGCCACTGGGCAAGATAAAGGAGAATATTAGCCCCCCGGGAGACCAGATGTCGGGAAAGCTCTGGGAAACGAAGGTCAAAGCATATCCCCAATCCCACTCTCCAGGCCCCCAGAGAATAAACCAAGGCCTTCTCTCCAGGAGAAAATGGGTCGTCAAGCCCGGGGAAAAGATGGATCTTTTGATAGCTGGCCCTAAGCCCCTCCCCGTCAAGAACAAAGGCAGTATTGTAAAGTCCCTCTGGTCTCTTCTCTGGAAGACCACAGACAACCGTAGTCTTAAGCTCTTGGGCCAAAGAGGAAAGCTTATTGAGGGCAGAAGGGGTCAGATGGGCCTGAAGGATCGGACCCCCTTTATAGCCGGAGATAAAGAGTTCGGGGAGGACAAGAAGATCCAGGATCCCGGGCCTTTGAGCAAGCTCAAAGGCCCGCTCGACGTTGACCTCTGGCTCTTCCGGCCGTGGTATGAGCTGAATTATCCCAATCCTCATGCCCTGGCCAGAGTATAGACGAAGACCTTGGCCGCCCCGGCGGCTTTAAGAATTCGGGCACACTCGTTAACCGTGGCCCCTGTGGTAAAGACATCATCGACCAAAAGAAGCCTCATCCCAGCCACCTCTGCCCTTAAAGAGAAAGCCCCACGGACGTTAAGCTCCCGTTGTCTGGGCGGAAGCTTGACCTGAGGAACCGTCGTTCGATGGCGGACAAGGAGATCATATCGATGGTTTAGGCCCGGGAAAAGGGCCCTTGCAAGGTACCAAGCCTGGTTGAAGGTCCGCTCCCGAAGGCGCTCCTCGGGCAGGGGGACAGGAATGACGGCCTCGACCTCGAAGGCCTCAAGGGGACCAACGAGAGAGAGTAAGGTCCTCAGGGCCGCTAGCTGCCCCCGGTATTTAAAAAGGGCAATAAGCTTAGCTACTGGCCCCTGATAGACAAAAGAGGATCTGGCCCGGTCAAAATACCACTTTTGGCGACGGCAATTCTGGCAGAGATGGTCTGGGCCCCGGGAGTAAGGACAACCACAAACTGGACACCAAGGAGGCCTCAGATAGCGAATCCGGGAGCCACAGACCTTACACAAGGAAAAGGCCTCCTTGACCTCCTGCCCACAGGCCGGACAAAGTGGGGGAAAGACCAGGTCAAGAAGGCCCTCTACAGGTCTAAGCCATGTTTTCCACAATAGCTTTGGCAAACTCAGAACACTTGACCTCTTTGGCCCCTTCGATCTGACGGGCCAGATCATAGGTGACGATCTTCTGGGCCACAGTCCTCTTCAGAGCCTCAAAAATGACCTCCGAGACCTCTGGCCAGCCGAGGTATTCAAACATCATGGCCCCAGAGAGTATCAGTGAGCTTGGATTTACTTTGTCCAGACCGGCGTACTTCGGAGCCGAACCGTGAGTGGCTTCAAAGACCGCATAACCATCACCAATATTGCCTCCCGGCGCCATCCCTAAACCCCCTACCTGGGCGGCCAAGGCGTCAGACATATAATCCCCATTTAGATTGGGCATGGCCAAGACGCTGTAGTCCTCCGGCCTGAGGAGGGCCCACTGAAACATGGCGTCGGCAATGCGGTCTTTGATGATCACCTTGTCCGCCGGAGGTGAACCTGTAAGGTCTGCTTCAGCAATGGTCTCTCCGGGAAACTCATCCTTGGCCAGTTCATAGCCCCACTTAGCAAAGGCACCCTCGGTGAACTTCATGATATTGCCTTTGTGGACCAAGGTAACCGAAGGTTTCCCTCTCTCAAGGGCATATTGAATGGCCTTCCTTACTAGACGCCTGGTAGCAAACCGGCTGATGGGTTTGATTCCAATGCCAGAGTCCGGCCGGACCTTTTTGCCCATCTCTCGGGAGAGAAAATCGATTATTTTCCTGGCCTCCGGGCTTTCAGCCTCCCATTCGATCCCAGCATAGACATCTTCGGTATTTTCCCGAAAGACGACCATATCTACCTTTTCTGGATGTCTTACAGGGGAGGGGACTCCGGGAATATAGCGGATCGGACGCACACAGGCATAGAGATCCAGAACCTGACGAATGGTGACATTAAGGCTCCGAATTCCTCCCCCAACCGGAGTGGTCAGGGGCCCTTTTATGGCCACCACGTGTTCCTTGATGGCTTCGATGGTCTCATCAGGCAGATAAGATCCTGTCTCCTGATAGGCCTTCTCCCCAGCAAGAATCTCCTTCCAGTGGACCCGCCGGCGTCCACCATAGGCCGCCTCAACTGCGGCATCCCAGACCAGAAGAGAGGCCTTGGTAATGTCTGGACCGATTCCGTCCCCTTCTATATAAGGAATAATAGGCTCCTCAGGGACTATCAACTGGCCGTTTTCCGCAATTCTGATTTTCTCCGCAGGCATACTTCCTCCTTAAAAATTACTTTTTCTTCTCAGCCACCACTGGACCAGCAATGTAGGCCTTCATGACTTTGACCTTGACCCCAGTGGCCACCTCCAGAGTGACCACCTGATCACTGATCCCGGCCACGGTGCCGATCAGCCCCCCGGCCGTAAAGACGGTCTCTCCCTTTTTGAGGTTATCGAGGAACCGTTGATGTTCTTTAGCCCGTTTTTGTTGAGGCCTGATGAGTAAGAAATAAAAAACGACAAAGATGAGGATGAGAGGGATGAAGGCCACGATGGGGTTGCCACCACCCTGAGGAGGGGCTCCCCCTCCCCCCATTGCCCAAGCGATTCCAATCATGTTTTTTCCTCCTTTCTAAGGATCGTTTCTCTTAAGTCCATTAGGCGATCTTCCTTGATGGCCTGACGAATCTTTCGCATCAGCTCCAGATAAAAATGAAGATTGTGAATGGTATTGAGCCGGTAGGCCAAAAGCTCCCGAGCCATAAAGAGATGGCGCAAATAGGCACGTGAGAAATTCCGACAGGTATAACAGCTACACCTTTCATCAAGGGGCCGCGGATCATCGCGAAAACGTGCCCGCTTTATAGCAATCTTGCCCTCTGAAGTAAAGAGAGTTCCGCGTCGGGCATTCCGGGTAGGCAGAACACAGTCAAACATATCTACTCCCAGAATAACAGCCTCAATGATGTCCTCCGGGGTCCCCACACCCATAAGATATACTGGCCGATCCTCAGGAAGCTCGGCCAATGAGGCCTCTAGCATGGCCAGCATCAGACCCTTGGGCTCCCCGACACTCAAGCCTCCCACAGCATAGCCATCAAAGCCTATGGAGACGATCTCCCGAGCGCTCTTTTGCCTTAAGTCTTCATACATGCCACCCTGAACGATCCCAAAGACAAGGCTCTCCGTTGAGGCCGCCTTCTTGGAACGCTCAGCCCACAAAGTGGTCAGCTTGGTGAGACGCTCTGTATCCTTAAGGCTCAAGGGATAGGGTATACAGGTATCAAGGACCATGTGTATATCAGAACCAAGGGCCCTCTGGATCTCCATAGCCAGCTCTGGGGTGAGAAAACGGACACTGCCATCAAGATGACTCTTAAACCAGACTCCTTCTGGCTCTATCCGGGTGAGTTTGGCTAGGCTATAGATTTGGAAGCCTCCGGAATCTGTAAGAATGGCCCCAGGCCAGTTCATAAACCGATGAAGCCCTCCCAGACTAGCAATAAGTTCATGGCCAGGACGGAGAAAAAGATGGTAGGTATTGGCCAGAATGATTTTTGCCGAAAGCCCCCAAACCTCCTCTGGAGTGAGGCTTTTTACCGTAGCCTGGGTGCCCACAGGCATAAAGACCGGGGTCTCAATCTCCCCCCGCCTGGTCTTAAGCCTTCCGAGCCTGGCTCGGGTGGCTTTTTCCCTCTTCAGGATTTCAAAACATCCCATAGACGGCCACCTAGGGTAACCATAAAAACCCGGCCTTCCAAGACAAAAAGGAGACACAAGTCTTAAGGCGGTTTATAATTTTGGCTATGATGCTTGGGATATTGATCCTCCTTGTGGCCACTGTTTCCCCGGTGCAGGCCCTTGACGCCCTCCCTTCCATCAAGGGCTATATCAACGACTATGCCGAAATGATAAGTCCAGAGGTTGAGGGACGCCTTGAAACCCTACTTCGAGGGCTGGAGGAGACGGATTCTACTCAATTTGTCATTCTCACGGTAGAAAGCCTTGATGGCCTTCCTATTGAGGAATACGCCCTCAAGGTCGCCGAGGCCTATCGTCTGGGTCAGGCCGAAAAAGACAACGGTATCCTGCTCCTGGTGGCTAAAAAGGAGAGGAAGATTCGGATCGAGGTTGGCTATGGGCTTGAAGGGGTATTGACCGACGTCATGGCCGGCCGGATAATTGACCAGGTCATCTCCCCCAGATTTAGAGCCGGAGATTTCGATGGCGGTTTTTTGGCCGGAGCCCAGGCTATAGTCGGACTTGTTCGGGGAGAATTTCTTCCTGAAGAGGACTCTCCAAAGGCCCCTCAACGCCTTCCTTGGGCCTCGATCCTTATCTTTGGGACCTTTGTTATCCTCATGGTCTCAAGCATGAGCCGGCTCTTTGGTGCCTTGGTCGGGGCCCTGGCCCTTCCAGCCATGGCGGCCCTCATCCTTCCAGCCTCACCGGCCCTTCTGGCCTTGGCTCCCTTGGGCCTGGTTATGGCCTTCTTCCTCCCAGCCCTTTTTTCCTTGGGAGAAAAGGAGCCAGCCCCTAAGGGCCCTCCTCAAAACTCCGCCTATGACCGCACCTATTCACCCTATAGCCGCCGGGAGACCATCTTCTGGATAGGACCAGATAGATTTGGAGGGCCCTCTTCAGGATGGCCTGGGGATTTCGGAGGATTTTCTGGAGGAGGCGGGGGTTTTGGAGGCGGTGGAGCCTCTGGGGATTGGTAGCCTTTAGGGCCGAAGAAGCCCCTCTAGGGCCTGAGGCCCCAAACGATAGACAATCCCCTCTTTCTTCAAACAGAGATCTCCCCCGGGAAGATGACCAATTTCAAGGGCCACAACTCCACGATCATCAAGAACCTCTAGGCGCCCGTTAAACTGGCAGCCCCCGGCCTCTTCTTTTCCAAGGACATCGGTGGCATAGACGGGAAAAGTCCTCTTGAGAAACTTCTCCAAGACCTCCTTAGTCATTGCTTTTTCTTCTCCGTCCCGGCTCCTTAGAATATAGACCCCTTTCTGGTCCCGGCTGATCTCCCAGTAGACCTTCTTTCTCGGCCAAGAAAGGCTCAGACGATCTAAATTATCCGGCAGGAGATCAATGACCTTGAGCTCCACAAAGACCTTGGCCGAGGGGACCTTGGGCTGACGATCCCAAATCTCAAAAAGGCCAAGGAGATCCTCGGGGACGAGATATATCCTCTTCTGCCCGGCCAGACGAACAAAGGTGCTCTCCCATTGAGGGCCTCGATGACCAATGAGGAGATGGAATAAATCACGGCCATCTCTGCCCTTGAGAGCGACGTGAAGGGCCGCTTGATCTTTTAGACCAAAGTCGGAGAAAAACTCCTCTCCTTCGGCCCGCAGCTCCCCCGAAAGTCGGCTGAGGAGTTCTAGGAGATGTTCTATCTTGCTCTTTTCGGCCGGAGCCCGAAGACCGTCTTCTACCCACCAGTCTCCCCCCTCTCTCCTAAGGCGAAGGCCTTCCTGGGCCTGGAAGAGATAAATCTCTTTTACCTCTGAGAGTTCAAGACCTTGGGCCAGGGGTTTAAAGACCTCGCTTACCTCTGATGGCCTTTGAGCCCGCTGTTGGAGCACATAACCCACCAAAAGGGCCAAAAATATCAGGGCCAGCAGAAAAAGACTACGATTGCCCATGGCTTGCCCCCTGTCTGAGCTCGGCTAGATAACGTTCCCGGCGGCGGCGGCGGGAAAGGGCCCGAAAGGCCCCAGCAAGGGCCACCACCCCGGGGATAAGGAAGACGACTATCAGACGCCAGATGATCCTCTCGGCTGGAGAGGTCTCGGCCACAAAACGTAAGACCTGGGTTTTGGCCCGGATGTGGATCATTTTTCCACCCAAGGTGAGAGATTCCACCAGATTAAGGATAAATGGCGCGTTGGAAAGGGCCTCAAGGGCGGGATCAGAGAACATCTCCGAACAACCCACCACCACTAGCCGGCTGGTTAGGGAAGTCTCTGGAGAGGCCGGGGGAGAAGGCGTCTTCTTCAAGTCTTCATCAGATTTTTCATCTGGCCACGGTGGGGGAGCCTTAAAGAAGATCGGGAATCGGCCCTCAAGGAGAACTGCCAAAGGAAAACTGTGCCTCGGCCCCTGGGGGACAAAGTCGTTAGAGTCCATCGGGCCAGGCCTGGACTCCATCTCCCAGGCCTTGGGCGAAGACCTAAAAAGGACAGTCTCCTTGAGGCCGGCTTTCTCTAGCCTTTTATCCTCTATCTCCAGGGCGCTTCCCCAAAGATAGAGGATTCCAGAGAGACCAGCCGTCACCGGAACTTTTGGATTCATCTGTTCTGGGAGCACCTGAATCTGGATGGGGAGATCCACCGGAACGTGAACCACCGCCCAGAAAAGCCCCATGGGTCTCCTCAACGGAAGGGACAAAAGGGCAGTCTCCTGGTCACAGAGGATTCCTTCCCTGATCCTGACCCCGTAGGCCTCAAGAAGTTTGTTGATTGCGAGCTTCTTGGGACGAGCGCTCACTAAGATACCGGATGGGTCCGGCAAATAGGTGTAGGAGAGGCCCTGGGCGGCCACGATTACCGGACGCCCAGAATGGAGAAAACGCTCAATTTCATAAAGGGCCCGATCGTTCAATTCAGCAGGATCGAGGATAAGGAGGAGATCGGCTCCCTTGGGAATGGGAGACTCCCGGCTGAGATAAGTCGTCTTGACCCTATATCCCTGGCCCTCAAGGATCTCTCTTAAGAGCTGGAATCGATCTCCCGGGCCGGCTAAGGTGGTATCCCCTACCGGGGGCGTATAGAGAGCGATCAAGGGGAGCCTGTTCATGGTCAAGCGAAAGATCCGAGAGACCAAATCGTACTCCAAAGTAGTCAAACTGGCGGGAACGACCTGGTCAATAAGTTCTTCTCGCTTATCAAGATAAGAAATGGCTATGGTGGAATAGATCTTCTTGAGGCTTACAGTGTCTTTTTCGATGGTCTCGGTGGCAAAGGGGCGGATGCCCTTGGTGGCCAGTTTTCGGGCTAGCTCTGGATCGGTCTCAGGGTTGACGATAGCGTAGGTAACTTT
The DNA here is from genome assembly GCF_054026695.1 of Thermosulfuriphilus sp. NCBI lineage: Bacteria > Pseudomonadati > Thermodesulfobacteriota > Thermodesulfobacteria > Thermodesulfobacteriales > Thermodesulfobacteriaceae > Thermosulfuriphilus > Thermosulfuriphilus sp. The sequence continues at coordinate 23,052 of NZ_JBPMLP010000053.1, read as the reverse complement.
AGGCGAAAGGGCGGCCAGCTCAGCCAAGATATCTCGGACCTCTTGAGGAAGGACTTTCATGGGCGTGGGAAGCTTTTCTTTAGGAGAGACGTAATAGGTAATGCGAATGGGGACCCTGAGGCGAGCCAGCACCTCCTTAGTAGTCGGGCTGAGGGTATACAGCCGTCCCTCAGTCAGATCGATCCGAGGTAGCCTGAGGTCAGAGACAATGGCGTTGGCCAGAATAAGAATTCCAAACATCAGAGCCGCAGCCAGGGGAAAAGTACCAGGGGTACGCAGACGGAAAAGGGACTCCACCGCCAGTTTGTTAAGCAGTAACCAGAAGAGGCTCTGAGAAACAAAGAAGAAGAGCCCCCCTAAGCTGATCACCCCTTTGGAAAAATCAGCAAAATGATTGACGATTCCCAAAGACTTCTGGAGAAAGGTACCCAAAGGGGGAAACCAACCATCGATAAAGCCAGCAACGAGCTCTGTACCCAGAAGATAGACTACTAGGCCGGCCAAGAGGGCCAGAATATAAGCCACAATCTGATCGGCAAACAGGGCCGAGATTCCCATACCCATCGCCAGAAGCATGGCCGTAAGGAGGATCGCCCCCAGATAACCCCCAACAATAGGGCCAGGATCAGGGGAGCCCAAAAAGAAGAGCATCAGGGGGATAGTCATGGTCCCTAGCAGGGTCAGAAGGCAGAAAAGGAGGCCGGCCAGAAACTTACCCCAAACAAGCTCCCAGGCCCCCACCGGCAGGGAGAGAAGGAGGGATAGGCTACCAGAGGCTTTCTCCTCGGCCCAAAGCCTCATAGTTAGAGCCGGGATAAAGACCACCAGGATCAGGGGAAGGGTGGAGAAGAAAGCCCGCATATCACAAAGCCGGGCAGTAAAAAAGGTCATCATATAGAGCCCGGTAGAGATAAACAAAAAGGCCACTGCAAAGACATAAGCGATGGGAGCGTTAAAGTAACTAATCAATTCCTTTTTAACGATGGTCTTTATAGCTCCCATTTGAGCGGCCTCCTATGAGCAGAATAAAGATCTCCTCAAGACCAATTGGTTGCTGACAGAATTCAAGGATCTTTATCCCCTTTGAAGAAAGGACCTGGAAGATCTCCTCTAGGGCTATTTCCGAAGAGGAAATGATCCGGTACTCCCAACAATCTCCCCTAAAGGACTCTTTGATCCCTTTGAGTCCAGCTATACCACTTAAGGCTTGGCGGGCTTGGGTTTTAGAGACTAGGCGGACAACCCTTGAGGCCCCGGCAGTCCGGGCCAACTCATCAAGAGAACCTTGGGCCACCATCTGCCCTTCGTTCAAAATGGCTATCCGATCAGAGATAGCTTCAACCTCACTCAGGATGTGACTGGAAAAGATGATGGCCTTCTCTCGGGCCATCTCCCGAATAAGATTCCTTATCTCTAGGATCTGGAGAGGATCAAGACCAGTGGTGGGTTCGTCGAGGATGAGGACCGGAGGATCATGAACGATGGCCTGGGCTACCCCCACCCTCTGACGGTAACCCTTGGAGAGTGAGGCCAGGGGATGATGCCAAACCTCAACCAGAGAAAGGGCCTCCCGGACAAAGGCCATTCTCTCCTGGAAGCGCTGCCCCTCAAGGCCCCGGGCCTCAGCCACAAATGTTAGATACTCTCCGACCTCCATTTGATTATAGAGGGGGAGAATCTCCGGAAGATAGCCCACCGAGGCCCTGACCTTAAGGGGATCCCGGAGGATGTCAGCCCCAGCCACTAGGGCTGTGCCACTGGTGGGGACGATCTGGGTAGATAAGATCTTTAAGACTGTGGTCTTTCCGGCCCCATTTGGCCCCAAAAGGCCAAGAATCTCCCCTGGAGCCACCCTAAAGCTTATCTCCCTTACGGCCGGATAGCCATTATAGAAACGGCTAAGAGAAGAGGCTTCTATCATCCCCTTCCCCTCCTTCAACCGGCCCAAAATTAGGAATAAGGATAAGGGATGTCAATATCTTTGGCAGTTAGAAGGTCTTCCGGGAATCAAGGAGGATGGTCACTGGACCGTCATTTACAAGATAGACCCTCATCTCCGCTCGGAATCGCCCCTTGAGCACTGGGGCCCCGAATTCCTGCAGACAGTGGACAAAGGCCTCAAAGAGGCTCTCAGCCATCTCTGGCGGGGCAGCAGCCTCAAAGGATGGCCGGCGGCCCCGCCGACAGTCGCCATAGAGGGTAAAATTGGGCACCACTAGGACCTCTCCACCAATATCCAGCACGGAGGTATTCATCCGGCCCCTTTGGTCTTCAAAGATCCGTAATCCGGCCACCTTGGCAGCCAGATAGCGGACATCGTCTTCCCCATCCCCACGGCCTGCTCCCAGAAGGACCAAAAGCCCCCGGCCGATCTGGGCAATCTTCTTCCCCGAGACCTCCACCGCAGCCTCAAGAACCCGCTGGACAACCGCCCTCAAAACTATCTCCTTATGGTCAAACTTTGGCCGGGGACAAGCTCGATCATCTCTACTCCTGGAGCCATACGCTCAAGCAAGTTACGAAATTCCTCTACCGTCCCGGTTAGGGCCGGAAAGGTCCCATAGTGCATGGGAATAACCTTTTCGGCATTGATGAGACTGGCTGCATAGGCGGCTTCCTTAGGCCCCATGACATAATGGTCCCCAATAGGTAAAAGGGCCACATCCGGACGATAAAGTTCTCCGATCAGACGCATATCCCCAAAAAGGCCGGTATCACCGGCATGATATACAGTTAGGCCATTTTCCATCCTGATTACAAAACCACAGGCATCCCCGCCGTAGATAAGACGGTCAGCCTCCTGGATAGAGGAGCTGTGGAGGGCAGTGACCATGGTTATGGACAAGTTTTGGGTATGATAGGTGCCGCCGATATTCATCCCGACCACATTAGAGAGACCCTTGGCCAGAAGATATTGTTGGATTTCGTGAATAGCCACGATCTCACCACCAGATTTGCCTATCTCAAGGACATCTCCCAGGTGATCTCCATGGGCATGGGTTATAAGGATGAGATCATAGGGCCCAATGTCCTTATCTTCCGGGGCCTGAGGATTGTTGATCCAGGGATCGATTATCACCTTAAGACCGGTAGCAGTCTCGATCTTAAAGGTAGCGTGCCCCAGAAAGGTTATCCGGGTAGGCATGGCGACTCCTCCCTGAAAAATTATTTGGTCTCTCAGGCTTTTCTCACAGAATCCACCTTTTTACAAGTCCGGTCCTGTTTTTTTGCGAAAAACTCCTTGAGATCGAAAAAAGAAAATATATAACTTTGTTAACGACTTTGTGATATGGTGTAACTTTCTAAAAATTCAGGAGTCTTGATGCTGGGGATTACTTACGTAGCCGGGGAACGGACCTCTTCAGAACCAATAGATGAGAATCTCTTTCGGGCTTATATTGGTCCACGAGCCGATTATTATCTGGCCCAGTTCCGAAAGTTCTTCCTTATCCCCGGAGGGCAGTTTACAGTTACCTGGCACTGGCCGGCCTTTGCCTTTGGTTTCTGGTGGTTCCTCTACCGGAAGATGTATCTGTGGGCCCTGGTGTTCTTCTTTTTAAGCAATATCTTGGGCTCTCTGATCTTCTTTCATGGCCCCATCGGGATCCTTATTGTCCACATAGGCTACGGAGTCCTGGCCAATTATCTCTACTTCCGCCATGTACGGACAAAAGTAGCTGAAGCGGCCATGAATATCCCCGATCGAGAAAAACTTATTGCCTATCTAGCCCGCACCGGAGGGACAAACTCCTGGGTAGTCTGGCTGGGGGTTGCCTTGGCAGGGCTTCTGCTTCTAGGTATCCTTCTTAGCGCCCTGGGAATCGTCAAGGTCTTCTATCCTTGGCTTCTAGATTTTCACCACCACCGTTATCGGGGCCCCTGGATTTGAGGACTTTTGTCGAGGATTTCCTTCCAAGCCCAATAAACTTTTAAGCAGGTTCTCTATTTAGGATGAAGAGACGGTTTGAGACTAGAAGATATAAAGTATGCTCTTTTGGGCGGCCTCGGCCACGGCATAAAGAGTATCCGGCCGAAGCCCCAGGTAGATTATCCCTATAGCAGTAGCAGCAATGGCTACCGCGGGGGCAATGGCTACCTGTCCCCTGATAACCTCTTTCTCCGGCTCTCTCATATAAAGATAAATAATGACCCGGAGGTAGTAATAAGCCCCAATAGCGCTGGTAAGGATACCCACGGCCGCCAGAAGAAGATAGCCGGATTTGATAGCGGCGGCAAAAAGATAGAATTTACCAGCAAAACCGGCCATGGGTGGCACTCCTGCCATCGCAAACATAAAGATGGCCATAAGAGCAGAAAGGACCGGATACTTATAGGCCAGACCGGCATAATCGGGAAGCTCCTGGGCTTGGCCTTCATACTGATCAAAAAGAAAAACAATTCCAAAGGCCCCCAGATTCATGAGGGTATAGACGGCCAAGTAGAAGATCACCGCTGTCCGGCCCAACTCATCACCGGCCAAAATCCCCAGCCCTATATAACCGGCATGGGCAATAGAAGAATAGGCCAACATCCGTTTGATGTTCTGCTGGATGATCCCTAAAAGATTACCAATAAGCATGGTCAGAAAAGAGACTATCACCAAGGTGGTCTTCCAGTAAGGAACAAAGACTTCCAGGACGGCTGTATCAATAAACTTCCCCTCGCCAGTGGTGGACAAAAGAGGAGTGAAACAGATGGTCAGAATCTTCAAAAAGGTGGCAAAAGCCGCGGCTTTAACTGCTGTGGCCATGTAACCAGTAACTACCGAAGGACTACCCTCATAGACGTCGGGAGTCCACATGTGGAAAGGAGCAAAGGCCACCTTGAAGAAGAATCCCGCACAAATCAGAGCCAAACCGGCCATGGCCATAATATTCTGATAGTGGCCTTCGGCCAGCTTTGCAGCTATATCAGCCAGATTGAGAGAACCAGTAAGTCCGTAGAGAAAGGCCATCCCAAAAAGGATAAACGAAGAGCCAAAGCAACCCAGAAGAAAATATTTAAAGGCCGCCTCCTGACTACGAGCATTGCCCTTTAAATAGCCCGCCAGGACATAGACCGCCAGAGACATGGTTTCAAGGGCAATGAACATCATCAGCAGATCCACCGCCTGGACCATGGCTAGGCTCCCATAGATAGCAAAAAGCATCAAAGCAAAGAACTCTCCCTTCACCTGACGATTGTTCTGGGTGTAGCCAATGCCTAGAAGGACGGCGATCACCCCTGCCAGGATGAGTATCAGACAAAAAAGGGCCGTAAAGGGCTCCATCGAGAAGATGCCCATAAAGACGTGTCTTGGGGCCGACCAGCTGGTGGTCGCCGTAAGACCACCAGCATAAATGAGACCGGTGACCGAAATTATCCCCAAGATATTGGCCTTTAAGGAGAGGTTTTCAAATTTCTTGATGAAGAGATCGATCAGGATGACCAACAGGCCCGTAATCAAGACAACAAGCTGTGGCCCCATAACCCAGATTAAGGTCTGAAGATCAAAGTTGGGAATAATTGCCTCCATAGCCCTACTCCACCACTTCTTCTATAGAATCAGCTGTTTGGGAAATGTTTAATCGGACCAGATGATGTTCTGGGGCCCGACAGGCCGGCTCCAGTTTGACCATTTTTATAAAAGAGTTGACCGAAGTATGAACCTTGGAAAGAAAGAAATTAGGATAGATGCCAATCCAGAAGATCATTACTACCAAGGGGGCCAAATAAGAAAACTCTCTTAAGTTGAGATCTGGAAGCCCCTCGTTTTTAGGGTTGGTGACCTTTTGGTAAAAGACCCGCTGATACATCCAAAGCATATAGACGGCCGAAAGGATCACCCCTGTGGCCGCCAAGGCGGCGTGAACCTTAGAAATCTTAAAGGTGCCCAGGAGGATGAGAAATTCGCCAACAAATCCATTAGTTAAGGGGAGGCCGATAGAAGAAAGGGCCACAATCAAGAATATGGTGGCATAAAGGGGCATCACCCGAGCAATACCGCCATATTCGGCAATAAGCCTGGTGTGTCGTCTCTCGTAAATAATCCCCACCAACAAGAAGAGGGCCCCGGTGGATACCCCGTGGTTGATCATCTGTAGGAGAGCCCCCTCTACCCCTTCTGGCGTAAGGGCATACATTCCCAGCATTACAAAACCCAAATGAGAGACGGAAGAGTAGGCCACAAGCTTTTTAATATCTGGCTGGACCATTGCCACCAGGGCCCCGTAGATTACTCCGATGACAGCCAAGGCCATAATCAACGGGGCCAGAGCCGCTGATCCCTCCGGGAAAAGGGGCATGGCAAAACGTATAAAACCATAAGTCCCCATCTTAAGGAGGATGCCGGCCAGAATGACCGAACCTGCTGTCGGGGCTTCAACGTGGGCATCGGGCAACCAGGTGTGGAAGGGAAACATGGGAACCTTGATGGCAAAGGCCAGGGCAAAGGCGGCAAAAAAGAGGATCTCCAGAGTCCGGGGAATATTGGTCCCGTAGAGTTCCATAAGGGTAAAGGTAATCTCCCCGGTCTGTTGCCAATGAAGATAGACCAACCCAATAATACAAACGAGCATCAGGAGGGAACCAAACATGGTGTAGAGGAAGAACTTAACCGCAGCATATATCCTCCTCTCCCCTCCCCAGACTCCAATGATGAGATACATGGGGATGAGCATCAGCTCCCAGAAGATATAGAAGAGGAAAAGATCCAGAGCCAAAAAGGTTCCTACCATGGCCGTCTCCAGCAGAAGCATGGAGACCTGAAATTCCTTGACGTGTTTTTCTATGGCTGACCAAGTGGAAAGAATAGTGATGGGCATGATGAATGTAGTCAGCAAGACCAGCCAGAGACTGATCCCATCAAGCCCCATAAGATAGCGAATACCAAGAGGTTTGATCCAATCATGGCGTTCTACAAATTGAAAGCCGGTCATGTGGGGATCGAAATCAAAATAAAGCTTAAGTGAAACAAGAAAGACTAGAATACTAGTCAACAAAGAAACAATTCTAATTAAATTTTTACCGGCCTCTGAACGTTGAGAGATAAATAATATAGGCAGAATACCAACCAGCGGCAAGTATGTTACCAAACTAAGAATAGGTACATCCATATAAATCACCTCAAACTAATAGAACATATAGTACGTTAATAGGATAACCAAACCAAGGATCATTACAGCACCATACGTCTGGACATAACCATTCTGGACATACTTAACCTTATTAGAAGACCAACGAACAACAAAAGCAGTACCATTCACACCAAAACCATCTATTAGAAGAGCATCGCAGATCTTCCAAAAGAAGTTGCCAAGCCAGAGACCGCCTCTAACAAAGATGAACTCATATATTTCATCAACATAGTACTTGTTGTAGACAATTTTATACAAAATGGGCAGGCTTTGTTTGGCTGAGTCAGCGATAGCCGGAAAGGCGATGTAGATTAACCAGGCCAAAAAGGCCCCACCAATGGCCACCAAGACCGAGGTCTTCATGAGGATAGATTCCAGGTGATGGTCGTGAATGCTGGACGGGAAGCCAACCTCATGCTGAATGATCTCCAAGGAGCGCTCAAAGACTGGATCAAGAAAATGCTCCAGATAGTTGGGGACTCCAATCTTCTGGCCAATGAGAGGAGCTATCCCGATCCAGCCTCCGACAATAGAGAGAAGGGCGAGGATAATCAGAACATAGCGCATAGATGGCGGAGCCTCGTGAACATGGGGTTTAACGTCCTCAGGGATACGTTCCTTACCATAGAAGGTCATAAAGATGAGGCGGAACATATAAAAGGCGGTAATCCCGGCCCCCAGGGTACCAAAGGCCCAAATGATCCGCCCCAAAGAGGGATTAAAGGGAAAGTTAAAGGCCTTCCAGAGGATCTCATCTTTACTGAAGAAACCGGCGAAGGGAGGCAGACCGGCAATGGCCAAGGTGGCGATAAACATAGTCAGATGGGTAACAGGCATCCGCTTTCTCAAACCACCCATGAGCCGCATATCCTGGATTTCATGAAGGGCATGGATAACCGCACCCGAACAGAGAAAGAGACAGGCCTTGAAGAAGGCATGGGTCATTAGATGAAACATTCCCGCCCAATAGGCAGCAACCCCAACCCCGATAAACATGTATCCCAGCTGACTCACAGTAGAATAAGCCAGAACACGTTTGATATCATTCTGGAGGATTCCGATGGTGGCCGCAAAAACGGCTGTAAGCATGGCGATCAAGGCCACAACCTCAAGGGCTGTAGGGGCTAAGGTGTAGAGAATATTTGTCCGGGCGACCATATAGACACCAGCAGTAACCATGGTGGCGGCGTGGATGAGAGCCGAGACTGGAGTAGGACCGGCCATGGCATCTGGCAACCACACGTAGAGAGGTATCTGGGCGCTTTTACCGGTGGCTCCCACAAAGAGAAGAAGACAGATGGCTACTAATACCGGGGCGTTGAGGGCTAAGTGGCCAGCCTCATAGAGATGATAGGCCTTATTAAAGACATCTTGGTAGGTGAGACTGCCAAAAGTTACAAACATCAGAAACATTCCCAGGGCGAAGCCAAAGTCCCCCACCCGGTTGACCACAAAGGCCTTCTTGCCAGCGTCGGCGTTCTCTTTACCCTCATACCAGAAGCCAATAAGAAGATAGGAGGCCAAACCTACTCCCTCCCAACCGACAAACATAAGAAGATAGTTGTCGGCCAAGACAAGAATAAGCATGAAAAAGACAAACATATTGAGATAAGCAAAGTAACGCCAATAGGCCCGATCATGATGCATGTAGCCAATCGAATAGACATGAATAAGAAAGCCCACTCCGGTGACAATCATCATCATCAGACCAGAGAGCTGATCAACCTGGAAGGCAAAATTCACCGAGAAGCCATTTACAGCCATCCAGGAAAAAAGACTCTGATAGAGAAAACGATCATGGGCCGGACGAGAAAGAAGATCCCAGAAGACCAGACAGGCCGTAAGAAAAGAGAGAAAGACCGAAACTACCCCAAAAAATGAGGTAAAAGTCTTAGAGACGCCCTTTTGGCAACGACCAGCAATAAGACCCGAGGCCCCATTAATCAGAAAGCCCAAGAGAGGAAATATCGGAATAAGGAAGATATACTTCTCCATAACAGAGCCCTCACCATTTCATGAGACGGATTTTATCTAGATCAACATCTTTTAAGTGGCGGAAAAGGGAAATCATAATGGCCAACCCGACAGCCACCTCTGCCGCTGCCAAGGCGTAGATAAAAAAGACGACCACTTGGCCGTCCATCTCCCCCCGAAAATGAGAAAAGGCCACAAAGAGAAGGTTAGTATCATTAAGCATAAGTTCTAAAAACATAAAGAGAAAAAGGGCATTTCGGCGGGTAAGAAAGCCAACACAACCTATTCCAAAAAGGATACAAGAAAGAACAATGTAATCATGGAGGCTGGCAGTGTATTCCATCTTCCCCTCGCTAAAGTCGTTTTTTGGCCAGATAGATAGCCCCAATCAGGGCTACCAGCAGAAGGACAGAAACCACCTCAAAGTGAAGTAGGTACCGAGTAAAGAGCATCTGTCCGATCAGACCGGGAGAGCCAAACTCGTGGTCTCGGATGTGAACGATGACATCAGAAGCCCCTTTGGCCGTAAACCCCAGGACAGCAATAGAGATAAAGCCCAGTACCCCTCCCAGGCCCCTGAAGAAAAGATTCTTAGGGGACGTTTTGTATTTATCAGCAGGAGAAAGGAGCATGATCACGTAGGAGATAAGAACCAGAATGGCCCCGGCATAAATAGTTATCTGAAAGATGGCAATCAATGGGGCATGGAGATGGATATACTGGACGGCCAAACTGATCAGAACCACCAGGAGGGAAAGGGCCGCAAATATGGGATCCTTGGCCACCACCATTAAAAAAGCGGCCACAATAGCCAAGTTAGCAAAGATGAGAAACGTCCAGTCCATAGTCTCCCCTACTCCTTCTTATCCTGAGAGGCTGTCCCCTGGCCCTGAGGTGGAGAAGTCTTCGCCCCTTCCTTGGGGGCCGCCCCTTGGGCCTGGCCGCCTTTTGCCGGGGCAGCCTTGGCTCCAGGCTTGGCCCCAGCCTTGGCCGGCGCCGGCTTTTTGGGCGGTGGGGCCTTGGGAATAACCTTTACCGTCCCCCGGGCCTTGGCCCGCTCAAAGTTGGCCAGAAGCCTCTCTTTGCTATAGACAGTCTCCGCTCGGCTATAAGCCGCCAGTTCGTATTCCTGATTGAGCTCAATAGCCTTTTTGGGACAGACTTCTTCGCAAAAACCGCAAAATATGCACCGCAGAAGGTCTATCTCATAAGTGGCCGCATAACGGGGGCCGGAGTACCTTTTACCCTGCTCTTCCCCGCTTTTGGCAGCTTTGATCTTGATGGCTTTGGCCGGACAAACCTTCTCGCACATCCCGCAGGCAATACAGGCCTCCATCCCCTTGTTATCCAGCTTGAATATATGAAGCCCCCGCCAGCGAGGATGGACAAATCTTTTCTCTTCTGGATATTGCCAAGTCCAGGGATAGCTGGGATCACCTTCTTTGGCAGTAAAATAACGTGGACGTCCCCGCCCCCGGAGAGCAGCCCGAAAGTTCTCCCAAAAATGGGCAATGGTTAAAGCCATCCCCTTAAGGATCTCCAGCAGATAGATCCTCTCCGGGAAACGATATCTCCGGGGGACATCGAGGACCTTGATGATGCCGTCTTGCTGATATTCCTCAGGCATAAAACCCTGCCTCCTAGCTGGTCAGCTGTATCACCAGGGCAGTGATCAGGATGTTCAAAAGGGCCAGAGGGATCAAAGCCTTCCAACCCAGCCCCACAACCTGATCCCACCGGAACCTGGGAAGCGTCCAGCGGACCCAGACAAATAACCAAAGAAAAAAGGCCACTTTGGCAAAAAAGATAAAGAAAGAGACAATCCCGTAGAGAATAGGCGGCAGATACTGGGAAAGATCTATCCATGGAAGATGCCAGGAACCCAAATAAACCGTGGTAATTATAGCCGAGAGAACATACATGTTGACGTATTCGCCAAAGAGATAAAGGCCAAGCTTCATAGAACCATACTCCGTGTGATAGCCGGCCACGATCTCGCTTTCGGTCTCTGGAAGATCAAAGGGGAGCCGGTTGGCCTCGGCAAAAGCGGCCACCAGATAGACCAGAAAACCCAAAGGCTGGAGAAAGATGCCCCACTTAGGGAGAAACCCTAGGATGGTTCCCGTCTGGGCCTCAGCAATCTCCCGCAGAGAAAAAGTAGAATAGACCATAACTGCTGCCAGAAGAGAGAGCCCGATAGGAACCTCATAGGAGACCATCTGAGCTGTTGATCGCAGGGCCCCCAAGGTGGAATACTTGTTGTTCGAGGCCCAGCCTCCGATCACCAAACCATAGACAGCCAGCGAGGAAAGACCAAGGACGTAAAGAAAACCAATATTGACGTCGGCCACCTGGAGAAAGATCTCCCTGCCCCCCACGACAATTTTGTCCCCAAAGGGGATTACAGCATAGGCGGCAAAGGCCGTAAGACCAAAAATAAAAGGAGCCGCCAAGAAGAGGATCTTATCAGCGGCCAGGGGGATGAGATCCTCCTTGAAGAAAAACTTGATCGCATCGGCCAAAGGCTGGAAAAGACCAAAAGGACCTACCCGGTTGGGCCCCAAACGATTCTGGATCAACCCAGAGCCCCTTCTTTCCACCCAAGTCATAAGGGCAGCAATGGTCAAAGTCCAGGCAAAAATAAAGACCATCTTGACGGCAGCAATGATGATATCGACCTTCATCGATCAAGCTCTCCGGCGATCACGTTGAGACTGGAGAGGACGGCAATCAAATCGGCCACCATCCCCCCTCGGGTAAGCTCAGGAAAGGCCTGATAGATCATGTAACACGGCGCCCGGACGTGGAGCCTGGCCGGACGCTCCGTCCCGTTGCTCCTGATGAAAAAGCCTAACTCCCCGTTAGGAGACTCAAGGGCAAAGTAAACATCCCCCTCAGGGACTTTGGTCTTGGCCGCTGGCTTAATGGGAGTAGTTGCCTTGATAGGGCCTTCTTTAGGCATCTTCTGGAGACACTGCTCAATGATGCGGATTGATTGCCGCATCTCTTCCAGACGGACAATATAGCGATCATAGATATCCCCGTGACTGCCCACCGGGATCTCGAAATCAAGGGCCGGATAAGTAAGATAGGGTTCATCCTTGCGCAGATCCCTCTTCACTCCACAGGCCCGGAGACACGGCCCAGTAAAGCCCCAACTTATAGCCTGCTCCGGGGTAAAGGCAGAGACCCCTATGGTACGATCCATCCAGATCCGATTGCGAGTAAGAAGCTTGTCCATCTCATCAATGGCCCGGGGTAGGGTCTTGAAGAGGTCTCGGATCATCTCTTCAAGGTTATCTGGAGGCTCCCGATCAAGACCACCAATGCGGCCAAAGGTATTAGTCAAGCGGGCTCCATTGTAGGCCTCAAAGATGTCGTAGATCTTCTCTCTTTCAATAAAGACGTAGAGAAATGGGGTAAAGGCCCCGATGTCCACCCCAAGAATCCCCAAACAAACAATGTGATCAGCAATCCGGGCCAACTCCATAAAGAGGACCCTTAACCACTGGGCCCTCTCCGGAACTTCGACATCAAGGAGCTTTTCCACAGCCATCTGGTAGGCAACATTGTTACAGATGGCCGAGACATAGTTCAGACGGTCGGTAAGGGGAATTATCTGGTGGTAATTGAGGTTTTCACAAAGCTTCTCCAAGCCCCGGTGGAGATAGCCAATCTCTGGCTGAGCATCGATGATCAGCTCCCCATCAATCTTAGTAATCACCCGGAGTGTTCCGTGCATGGCCGGGTGAGAAGGACCAATATTGATTTTGACAATATGTTCTGGCGAGAACTCGACGATCTTTTCCCTAACGGCCATATCCTTCCTTCCTACCGATACCTGAGAACCCGCTCTTCACCCTCCCCCTCTAAGGCATAGTCTTTCCTTAGAGGGTAGGCTGGGAACTCATCCCACATGAGAAGACGCTTCAAATTGGGATGGCCCTCGAAAACCACCCCAAACATGTCGTAGGTCTCCCGCTCCGGCCAATCCGCCGCCTTCCATATGGAGGTGACAGAGCGGAGCCGAGGATCATCCTCTGGAACCCTCACCTTGACCCGGAGACGCTCGTTGGTCTTGGTGGAGAGCAAAAGATAAAGGACCTCAAAACGAAGACCTCCTTCCGGAGGGGGGAAATTATCCAACCCGATGACATCAATGAGCATATCAAAGCCAAAGGCCGGATCTTCCTTAAGGGCCTTGAGGATCTCGAATTGTTTTTCCCTGGAGATCTCAATCGTAAGATCCCCCCGGAATTCAACAAACTCCAGGATATCTTCGCCAAATCGATCCTTCAAACGGGCCTTAAGCTCCATAGACCTAGCCTCCAGCCTGAGCCGCCCTAGAGAGGGGCTTTTCCTTTTCGATCTTCTTCTGGATCATAATCAGGGCCTGCAGAAGGGCCTCCGGGCGTGGGGGACACCCGGGAATATAGACATCTACCGGGATGACGAGATCAATGCCTTGCAAGGTAGAATAAGTCCGAAAGACTCCACCACTACAGGCACAGGCCCCCATAGCGATTACCCATTTGGGCTCGGCCATTTGAAGATAGATTTTGCGAAGCACTGGGGCCATCTTTTTGGTAATTGTCCCGGCAACGATAAGAAGATCGGCCTGACGGGGGGCAAAAGAGACCCTTTCAGCTCCAAACCGGGCCATATCATAAGAGGAAGCCAGGGTGGCCATAAGCTCTATGCCACAACAGGCAGTCCCAAAAGGCAGGGGCCAGAGAGAATTCTTTCGCCCCCAATTGACCAGCTTGTTCAGTTTAGTTAAAAACCAGCCCTCTCCAGCATACCCTTCTACACCCATGGCTAACGCTCCCATTCTATGGCCCCTTTCTTGAGGGCATAGATAAGACCGACCAGAAGAATAAAGACAAAGATGAAGACCTCTATAAAAATGGCCCAGCCGTATTGGGCGTACACCCTAAACTTGGCCGCCAATGGATAGATAAGAACGGTTTCCAGGTCAAATATAAGAAAGAGCACGGCCACCAGATAATACTTGACGTCATAACGCTTTCGGGAGGGATCCAGCAGGGGAACTCCACATTCATAGGTATCCAGCTTGTCCGGATCCCACCTTTTAGGGCCCAAAAGATAGGAAAAAAAGATCATAGCCACGGCCACCACAGCAGCAATGGCCAAGTAGGCGGCAATATATTCAAATCCCCCCATTACACCCCCTGCTCTCCAAACAATTGCATCGGCAACATGGCTCAGTCTCTTCTACAGAAATTGCCAAGTAATGTCAAGAATAAAAAGATTTATAGATAATTTTGCGCATAAATGTGTTCTATAGTCTAAAATCTCCAAATTTCCCCGAAAATTTTGCTATGTTCTTAACTATATCTTCTATTTTTGCACTATGACTGAATATTCATTCAAAACCGGGGCGTTTCTCCTCGTTTGCCGGGGAAGAATTCACCATGAGTTGGGAAAAATAGTCAACAGCTATTAGAGGGGAAAAAGATGGGCTTCCAGGCTTTTAGGGGCGAAATCCTCGGAAAATTCCAACTTTCACAAGGTTTGAAACCTTTGTTCTTTAAACCCTATAGCTACGGCCCTCTCTGTCTAGTAAATAAGCCCGAAGTCTTAAAGACTTAAGAAGATCTATGCCCGCGGGCCCTAGAACCATAAGAGCCGTAGAGAAGGCATCAGCAGCCACAGCCGAATCAGCTAGCACCGTAGCTGAAGAGAGGAACCGGGGAGAATAGCCGCTTCGGGGGTCAACAATATGATAGAAAAAGCGCTCCTGGTCAAAATAAATTTCGTAGTCCCCAGAGGTAGCGCAGGCCCCATCAGCCAACCCAAAGTCGGCCAGAATCCTATCTTTGGCCTTAGGGTCCCTGATCGCTATCCGCCAAGGCCTTCCCTCCTCTCGGCCCCCGAAGGCCCGAATATCTCCACCAGCATTAACTAAGCCATGTCGCACTCCCCGGGCCTTGAGCTCAGAGACCATGGCGTCAACGATATAGCCTTTGGCTAGACCGTCTAGGGTAATGGCCATCCCCGGACGGGAAAAATATATCCCAGAAGGATCAAGATGGAGTTTTTCCACCCCGACTAAGTCCAGAAGCTCTTTTATCTCCCCCTCAGAGGGTTCCCGCCCTTGAGAAAAATCTCTCTCATAAAGGGAGAGAACCGGCAAGACCGTAACATCAAAGGCCCCCTCGGTTAAACCCGAATAGGTTTTAGCGAGACGAAGAAGCTGAAAGAGAGAAGGCGGTGGTGAGTCAAGGTGGCCCTTGGTATTCAGAAGATAAACCGGAGAGGTCTGGTCGTGACGGCTTAGAAGCTTGACCAAGGAATCCATCTTCTCAAAGCAGTAACCAATAGCCTCCTCGGCCTGGTCGTTAGATTCAGCTACCACGGTTACAGAGACAAAGGTTCCCATAGCTGTAAGACTGCGGGAAAGCAATCTCTGGGAACTCCTCCAGGGAAAGTCGCCCTCCACAGCCCTGACTACCCGATAGGAAACCCCCAGAAGACCAGCTGCTAGAAGGCCTCTGATAAATTCACGCCGCCTCATACTAAACCTCCTCTAGGCCGCCTCGGCTGAAGCCCTCGGAACAGGAAGAGACCTCAGGATCTTACGGGGACAGGCCTCAACACAGACCTGAGCACAGGCGGCCCCATAATCCAGGCAGAGCCTGTGATCTATGCTTATGCGTCCTTTGTCCAGGACAATGGCCGAGGCCGGACATTTTTTGACACAAAGCCCACAGGAGATGCAACCCACCTGACAGACGGCCATGACCTCCTTGCCCTTGTCTTTGCTAGCGCAAAAAACCATCACCCGGGCCTCTCTGGGAATGAGCTCAAGGATACCTTTAGGGCAAGACCGCATGCAAACTCCACACCCGGTACAGCGGGAAAGGTCTATCTCTGGAAGCCCATCGTGGATGGTAATGGCTGAAAAAGGACAGGCCCGAGCACAATCCCCAAGCCCCAGACAGGCGTAAAGACAGGCATAGGGGCCAGAGAGGGCCAGTTGGGCTGAAGCGCAAGTCTCTATCCCCAGATAACGAAACCTCTCCTTTACTCGACCCTCATTGCGTTGACAACGCCTAAAGGAAACAGTGGGTTCCACCGCTCCCAAGGTCTTTCCGGCAATCTCGGCCACCTTTTGGGCCACCTCTGGCCCTCCGGGACGACAGAGATCTGGGGGAACATTGGGATCAGTAACCACCGCCTCAGCGTAGGCCTCACACCCCGGATAGCCACACCCCCCACAGTTGGCCCCGGCAAGGATCTCTTTTACGGCCTCGATCTTGGGATTGATCTCTACTGCGTACTTAATGGCAGCAAAGGCCAAAGCCATACCCGAAAGAAGCCCAATGGTGCCAAAGGTAACCAAGCCGATGATTACTAGATCTTTAAGGTCCATAGCCCCCTCAGATAATTGTGAGGATTAGATCCTCCAGACGGCGCTTGGGTACATGATGGACCCCATGACTGTCGCGCCAATACTTAATATCACCATCTGGGCCGACCTCCTCTATGACCACCTTTTCTGCCGGCCGGCCCAAGGCGACGACTACAATTATTTCATAATTCTCATCAAGCCTCAGGAACTCCCCCAGGGCTTTTCGATCTATGGAACCTAGAACACACCCCCCCAAGCCTTGTTCTATAGCCAGAAGGAGAGTGTTCTGAACGGCTACTCCGGCATCAAAGGAGAATTTTTTAGAAATCCGTCGATCTCCCAAAACAACTATATAAGCCTGCGGACGTTCTCTTTCTGAGGGACCCGGCCAGTCTTTGAGGTAGGCGGCCCATTTGAGACAAGAAAAGACCCTTTCTCTGGCCTCTGGCTCTAGAATCAAGACATAGCGCAGGGGTTGAAGATTGCCGGCTGAGGCCGAAAGCCTAGCCCCATCTAGAAGTCCAAGAACAGTGGCTCTCGAGATGGGCTCTGGCCTAAAACGCCGATAACTCCGACACTTTTTGATAAGCTCTAGTACCACCGCCTTCTCCCTTAAAAGAGATTAAGGCCAGAGAAGCCTAGAAAGGCCAAGGCAAAGAGCCCGGCAGTAATAAAGGCGATAGGGAGCCCTTGGAAAACTTCAGGCACATTGGCCAACTCAAGGCGTTCTCTCACCGTAGCCATGAGGAAAAGGGCCAAGGCAAAGCCTAGACCGGCCCCCAGGGCCAGAGCAAGGCTTTCCCAGAGATCATAGGCATTGTCAGCCAAGATAAGGGGAACAGCCAGAATAATGCAGTTGGTGGTGATGAGGACCAAATAGACTCCAAGTTTTTTAAAGAGGTAGGGATTGACCTTCCTTAAGATGGTATCCAGAAGCTGGACAAAGATGGCAATGATCCCTACAAAGACCAGAACCTGCAGAAAATATAGATGATAGGGTTTGAGGACAAAGTTGTATATGGCCCAGGCCATAATAGCCGAAAGGACCATGACGATGGTGAAAGAGATCCCCATGCCAATGGCTGTCTCCTTGCGCTTTGAGGTCCCAAAAAAGATGCAAAGCCCAAGATATCGGGTAAAAACAAAATTCTGGACCAACGAGGCAGCCAGAAATATCCCCAGAATGATACTCAGATAACCCTTACGGACGACAAAGTCTGTCTCTTTGATCTCAACCCCTTGAGAGAAGAGGTTGTACAATTTGACAACGTAAGCCTCGGCTGTAGAGATGGGCTCCTTGAGACTGATGAGGATGGTTCTCCTGTCTGCTGAGAATTCAACCCGGGCAACCTCAAGGTGGATGTCTGGGCTAGAGTGCTCATAGACAACAACGTTTCCTTGGGGAGACCAGTCCTTGTCCACCGGCCCAGCAAGGGTGAGAAGAAGGGCATTTTCCCCTTTAAAGACACCTTTCTTGATAAACTGGGCCCCAGGGGAGAGCGCGGGCCAGAGAATGATAAAAAAGGCCAAGAAAGTAGCCGCCAATGCCCTGCTAAAGTTCATCGTGATGCCCTCCTGCCAAGACATTGCTTCTCTACCCAGTTGAAGAGGGCCATCAGAAAACCAATTGTAAAGAAGCCCGCGGGAGGTAAGGCTAAAAAGAAAAGAACCCGGCCGGGAAGTATCTCGTAGCCCCATACCGTACCAGCTCCAAAAAGCTCCCGCACAAAGCCTGTCAACATGAGGCCGAACATAAAGCCTAGCCCCATACCTACACCATCCCACAGAGAGGGCCAGATCGGATATTTACTGGCAAAGACCTCCAGGCGGGAGATTATAATGGCAAAGACGACAATCAGCTTCACATAAAGGGCCACCTCCTTATAGAAAGAGGGCATGTAAGCCGCCAGGACCATATCAATCACGCTCACCCAGGTGGCAATAATAATAATGAAGGCCGGGATGCGAATCCGAGGGTGGATAAAACGCCGGAAAAGGGCAACAGTGACGTTTGAGGCCACCTGAACAAAGAGAACCGCCAGGCCCAAGAGAAAACCATTGCGGACCGTATTGGTCACTCCGACAGCCGGACACATAGAAAGGGCCAAGCGAAAGACCGGATTCTCCTTGAAGAGACCATTGAAGAGCAGCCGACCAACACTCGGGGCTTTCTGGCCTGTCATCTTCCCACCTCAAAAAGAAACCTTAAGATTCTTTTCCTTGATGACCTGATCAAGAAGATTCATGCGGCGGACAAAGGCCCGCACCAGCCGTTTGACTCCTTCGGTTACCCTAGAACTAGAGATGGTGGCACCGGTAATGGCGTAGATATCGTCATTAATATATTTTTGGCAGAGACCTTCGGCCTCTTCTGGACTAAGGCCAAGTTTAGGCCAGCGACTTCGCTCTAAACAGCGTCGATAGTCCTCAGGCAAAGGCTTTTTGATTACCTTAAGGCTCATGAGACGTTTAAGAGTCTTACCAATAAACTGGTTCTTGAAATATTCCCTTTCGATCTCTCCCCCAAGGCCAGGGTCTTCTTCTTGTTCAAGGATTTCGAGACCCTTTAGGGTGTAGTCAGGAGAGAGGGCGATCATCATTTTGATCCAGGTTTTAAACCCCTGGGTACGTCCGACGATAAAATAGCCTAGTCTCTTTCCAGCCAGAGTGGCCACGATGTAATTGTCGGTAAAGGTTATCTTTACCCCGGAGCCCAGTTTCTTCTGGAGAGCCTCTTCTCTGGCGGCCTCATCTTCTAGACTCTGAGGGGCGGTATTAAGAGAGATAAGCTCCTTTAGCCTTCCCTCAGGAGTGAAAACAATGAGAACAGGGGCCTCTTGGGTCTTAAAAAGGTAGCCGATCATCGTCCCCTCAGGGTACTCAAGAAGATAGCGGTAAATATTATAAAAGGCTGTCTGTCTGCGCTCCTCCGGGGAAAGGCCCAGAAGCCGGACCATGGCCTCCTCTTTGCGGGCCTTTTCATTGGCCTTACGGGCGGCCTCCGTCTTTAGGAAGACAAAGCCGAGGATCCCCGCCGCCACCAAAGAAATAACAAACAGATTAAGGGTAATCTTTAAAAACTCCCGCATCAGACCTTCACCTTAGGTGGTGCAAAGCGCCTCGGCCTTATCCATTCTTCTAGGGCCGGGACAAAACAGTTCATCAGTAAGATGGCATAACAAACCCCTTCGGGGTAACCTCCTCGCAGCCGGATGAGAACAGTCAAGGCCCCTACCCCAATCCCGAAGATTATCTTGGAGACAGGCAGAGAGGGAGAAGTCACGTAATCCGTAGCCATAAAGAAGGCCCCAAGGATCAAGCCCCCGGATAGAAGATGGACCAAGGGGTTACCCTTAAAGAACCCATCCCCTCCAAAGATCCAGGTAAGAAGGGCCACAGTGGCTAAAATGGCCACCGGGATATGCCAGGTAATAATCCTTCGGTAGATAAGAAAAAGACCACCTGCCAAAAGCAAGGCAGCTGAGGTTTCACCTATAGATCCGGGCTGAAGCCCTAGAAAGAAATTTTTGAAGATGGTTTCAAAGCCTCCGAATCTCTCTGATAGGGCCTGGGCCCCATAGTGCTTGAGGACGTAAAGAGGAGTGGCGGCGGAGACGGCATCGGCGTGGGCCCGCCAGGCAAAGGGCTCAAGCCAAGTGGTGGTCATAGCTACAGGAAAACCAGCAGCCAGAAAGGCCCGGGCCACCAAAGCCGGATTAAAGATATTGTATCCCAGCCCCCCCATGAGTTGCTTGGCCACAAAGATGGCCATAACGGAGCCCCAGATGGGAAGACTCAAGGGGACTCCCGGGGGGAGAACATAGGCCAAAAGAAGACCTGTCAGAGCGGCACTACCGTCTTTAACAGTCACCGGACGACCCAAGAGACGCTGACTTAAGGCCTCAACTAGCACACAAGAGGCCACACTCACCAAGGCCACCAGGAGAACCCGAGGGCCAAAAATCCAGGCCGAAAGCAGAAGCTGGGGAGTAAGGACGGCAAAGACCGTCCACATTATCTTGGGTACTGTATCGGGATCCCGTATGTGAGGCGATATAGAGACGTAGAAAAAGGCTCTCTCCATGATTATCCCTTTTGAGCCGCCTTCTGACGAAGTTTCATCTTCGCTGTCCGAATGAACTGGACCAGGGGCCTTTTGGAGGGACAACTATAAGCACAACAACCACATTCAAAACAATCCATAAGCCCAAAACGCACTGTCTCCTCAAAACGGTCTTTTTCCATGTAAATGGAAATTTCGTTAGGTGAAAGTCCCATGGGACAGGCCGCCAGACACCGGCCACAACGAATACAAGGGCCATAATCGGAAAGATCAGCCTCTTCTTGGGTAAGAAAGATGAGGCCCGAGGTGGTCTTCCCCACAGGAACTGAAAGGTCGGCCATGGCAAAGCCCATCATTGGCCCCCCCAAGATAAACTTGACCGTATTTTCAGAAAGCCCCCCAAGATAGTCGACAATATCGGTCACCATCACCCCCACTCGACAAAGTAGATTGGCCGGACGTTTAATCCCTCGGCCAGAAACCGTAAGAATTCGCTCGTAGAGGTTTTTCCCCAAGGCCACCGCCTGATATATGGCCCGAGTAGTACCCACATTCTGGACGACACAGCCCACATCAGCAGGCAATCCCCCTCCAGGAACCCTCCGGCCAGTGATAGCCTGAATGAGCTGTTTTTCTGACCCCTGAGGGTATTTAACCTCGAGGGGAGCAAGGTTGATCTGGACCTCAGAGGGGGATAGCCTTCGGATGGCCTCATCAAGGGCCTCTATAGCCTCTGGTTTGTTGAGTTCAACCCCAATATAGGCTCGAGTGATCCCCAGAACCTTAAGAATGATTCTGATACCATTGATGACCTCATCAGGATGTTCGATCATCAGGCGATGATCGGCAGTAAGATAACTCTCGCATTCGGCACCATTGACGAGAAGGGTATCCACCTTGGCCTGAGGCGGGGGGTTAAGTTTTATATGAGTAGGGAAACCGGCCCCTCCCATTCCGACAATCCCAGCCTCCTTGATGCGGGCCAGGATTTCTTCCCGAGAAAGATGTTCCCAGGGTTGAGGCTGGTAAGTTTTTGGAGGGGCGGAATGGTCCACCCTAATAACCACTGCCGGCACTTTCCCCAGGATGGGGTGAGGCACTGAGGCGACAGCCTTGACCTCACCAGCGGCTGGGGCATGAACATTAGCCCCAAGGCCTTTTTCAACCGCCCCGATGAGATCCCCCTCCTCTACCCTAGCCTTTCGTTTTACGAGAGGGGTCGCTGGAGCCCCAAAGTGCTGGGCCATAGATACCCAGAGTTCATCCGGCAGGGGCATGGACTCTACAGCCAGATCCCGAGAGAGCTCTTTCTGCCCCGGAGGATGAATCCCACCCTTATCAAAGGTGTATTTATTAGTGGCCATTGCCCTGGAATAATGATTCAAAACGTTCAAAACCTCACCAGACTCTTGCCTTTATGAACTGGTGCTCTATAAAAGTCAAGAACGATAAAAGACAGAAATTCATTGAAAATGAAATTATTGATTCAAAAATTATGGGTCTGGACATTCTTTTTCATAAATCTTTCGGGCCCGTTCGTAGTGGGCCCGAAACTCATCGGAAGAGACCAGGGAGGAGTTCTGTTCTCGGAGTTTAAGGGCCGAAGCTTTATCCCCCTTAAGTTCCTTAACAAGAATGAGCTTGGCCAGAAGTTCTGTGTTTGATGTTAGATAAAAACCATTTTTTATTTCAAACTCCATAAGTGACAGATCTCTTTTGGCCAAGAGGAAGTCAGTTACCTTAGAGTAATAGCCTTCTGTATCTATAGTTTTATTGTTAACAAATCTTTGATATTGCTCAAACCATTTATTATTAATAAATTGAGGAATATTTTCGCCCTCTAAAAGGGCCTCATAAATTTCTTTATATTGAGAAGCTATAAGAGAGGCAGAAAAATTGTCCAAAACATAAGATCGCAAATCATCTTTAGTATAAGAAAATTTTCCCATAAGACCTTGTTCGAGAGCTTCAACTAATTCTTCCTGACTGTAGACAGAGATGATAGGAGCTTTACACTTAGCATCAAAGGGTTGAAATTCTTCATATCTAAAAGAACAAACAACTGGACGGCCGTAATACATGTACTCTAATGCAACCAATCCAAAATCATAATTTATTTGATCTATAGCCAAACCATAACCCGGATAATAAGAGATAGCTTCCTTATGAGGTAAATTTTGAATAAGAATATATTTAAAATCTTTTTTACACTGATTACGTAACTGATTGATAGCTTTTTCAACAAATCTAGTACCCTTTACAAAGGAATTAGAAGGAGCATGAAGAATGGTAAAAACATCAGAGGAGTGATTGGTATCAAAAGAATGATAAATATCTGGATCAAAGGGCATCGTTATATAATAACCGTACGGGAGATGATTAAGTAAAGTAGTCCCAGTAACAAAGACATCTACATAGGATGTTAAAGCTGCTATTTTTTTAATTTGATGGTAAGTATTAAGTGGAGGATAAGGCAAATCAAGATTAGGATGTTCAAATCTTAATTGATAATAAAGAATTTTAGA
>NZ_JBPMLP010000052.1:0-14147 GCF_054026695.1 Thermosulfuriphilus sp. | reverse complement strand
TGAAGAATTAAAGAAAGAGCTTGAAGGACGCCTTAAGGCCGAAAAGAAGCCCCCGGAGAAAGCTCCCAACCGGGCCCCATCTCCTCCAGACAAGAGACCCTCAACTCCGGCTAGCCAGGCCAAATCCGGAGAGAGCAAAGCCAAGCAAGCCATTAAGGTCCCCCAGGAGCGGCTTGATAAGCTCATGAACCTGATCGGAGAGCTGGTGGTGATGAAGAACAACTTTGCCAGCTTGGCCCGTGAGGTCTCCGTAGACTACGACATCCCGGCCCTGGCTCAAAAGATCAAGGAGTTTGGCGAGGGAGTCAGCCGCATTGTTGATGAGCTCCAGGCCACTATTATGTCTGTCCGGATGGTGCCCGTAGGGCAGATATTCTCCCGGTTTCCAAGGATGGTTCGCGATCTGTCCCGAAAATTGAGCAAGAAGATCCGTCTGGAGATAAGCGGCGAGGAGACAGAACTCGATAAAACTATCATTGAGGCCCTTGGAGATCCGATGGTCCACCTCATCCGAAACGCCGCCGACCATGGCCTGGAGACCCCAGAGGAGAGAAAGAAGGTCGGCAAACCAGAGGAAGGGACCATCTGGCTTAAGGCTTACAACAAAGGCCAGAGCGTAATCATCGAGATCGAAGACGATGGCCGAGGCATTGACCCCAACAGGATCCGGGCCAAGGCCTTGGAAAAGGGCCTTATTTCCCCTGAGGATATCGAGCGACTAAACGACAAGCAGATCATAAATCTTATCTTTCAGCCTGGTTTCTCCACGGCAGATAAGGTTAGTGAAGTCTCTGGCCGAGGGGTGGGAATGGATGTGGTGCGGACAGCCATAGAGAAAATCGGCGGCTCCGTGGAGCTCGAAAGCCACCTTGGCCAAGGGACCAAGGTTATACTCAAGCTGCCTCTGACCTTGGCCATAAGCAAGGGACTCGAGGTGGAAAGCGCCGGAGAGCGTTACTATATTCCCATTGATTACGTAGTTGAGACTGTTAAGGCCCCCCGAGAGGCCATCCACTGGCACCGCGGCCAGGCCTTGGTCCTCATCAGGGGTTATCTCCTACCCCTGTTTGACCTCGGCGAGCTCCTCGGGGCCCCAAAGGCGGTTTTCCCGGAGGAAGACAATGGTGAAATTCCTCTAGTAGTCCTCAATCTGGGGGCCAAGAGGCTGGCCCTCAAGGTGGATCGCTTTTATAACGAGAGCGAATTTGTTCTCAAACCTCTGGCCGGTCTTCTCGAGGGCCTGCCAGGATTCTCAGGGGCTACGGTCACCGGAGAGGGAAGGATCCTCTTGGTGCTCGATCCTCCAAAACTTCTTAATTAAATTTTTTTAAACAGACGTGTATAAACAAAAAGAATCAAAATTCCTGAATCCAGGGTAGATAAATGACCGAGGCCGAAGCAAAGATAGCCGATATCATTGCCCATTATCTCCCCGAACCGGTCCTGGTCCTCAATGAGGATCGGAATCTCGTCTTTGCCAATGCCCGGGCCCGAGAGCTCTTCTCCGAAGAGCTTGAAGAGGTCATCCCTGCCCTCCCAGTCTTTGAGGAGGGACGTTATCGTCGCTTCTTCTGGCGGAAACGGGTCTTTGAGGGCCTCTGCCATCCCATAGAACACCAGACCAATAAATATCTGGTCATCCTCTTAAGAGACATCACCGCCAGCTATCATCTTCAGAGTTTTCTTTCGGACTCCGAGAATCGCTATCGATCTCTCTTTAACTCTGTCCCCGTAGGCCTCATCTTGGCCAGCCATGAGGGGGAGATAAAAGATGTAAACGAAACAGCGGTCAAGATCCTAGGCTACCGCAGTCCCTGGGAGGTTAAAAGCCTGAACATCCTCCAGCTTATTGCCGATCCGGAGTTATTGACCGGATTCAAGCAGAAGATCTCCCTTGAGGGACGCTTTCGGTTATTTAAGGCCGATGGAACCACCCTATGGACGTATCTAAAATTTGTCCGCCCCCTTGAAGGAGGGCTCTTTCTGCTAGCCTTTATGGATATCAGTGAGCTGGTCAAAGCTGAAGAACGACTCCAGGTGGCCCAACGTCTGGAGACCTTGGGGCGTCTAGCCGCCGGAGTAGCCCATGATTTCAACAACGTCTTGACCATTTTTGCCTCAGGGCTCGAATTCTTAAAGCTCCGTTATTTTCAGGCCAAGGAAGAATGCCAACCCCCTTCAAGCTCCCTTCTGGAGATGGCCGGTATCCTGGAAAAGATGGATCAGGGCCTTGACCGGGCCCGAAGCCTTACGGACAGGATCCTCTTTTTTGCCCGTGGAGGCCCCCAAAAAAAGGAGTTACTAGATGTGGGCCGGTTTATCTCTGGCTTTAAGGAGATAAGCCGGGCCCTTTTAGGGCCGGGCATCTCTCTGGAGATTCATCTTCCAGAGGAGACTCTTTACGTGCTGGCAGACGTAAGCTCTCTTGAACACGTCCTCTACAACCTCCTGACCAACGCCCGAGATGCCATGGAAGGCCGGGGCCATGTCCTCCTTCAGGCCTACCGGGAGTATCTGGCCACTGCCAAAAAGCTCCCCTGGGGAGAGGTGTCCACGGGGGCCTATGTGATCATTGAGGTTACCGACAATGGTTGCGGTATTCCTCCTGAAGATCTCCCCCGGATCTTTGAACCTTTTTTCACCACCAAGGAGCCTGGCAAGGGCACAGGCCTGGGGCTGGCCACAGTGTTTCAGATCATCCAGGCCTTCGGCGGGCAGATAGAGGTCGAAAGTATCCCCGGGAGGGGAACAACATTTAAGATCTATCTTCCTGAAGCCAGCCAACAACCCCGCTCCAAAGAAGAACCACCAGCCATCATCCCCCGGCCTCGGGCCCAAAAGGTTCTGCTTATCGACGATGAAGAAGAACTCCTTGAACTCATGGCCCAGTCTCTGAGGGATCTTGGGCTTGAGGTCGTGGTGAGCAGCAGTTGTGAAGACTTGAGGCCTTTGGCCAAAGATCTAAAAGACCCCGAGATAGTAGTCATGGATTATTACATGCCTGGAATCTCGGGAAAGGAGTGTTTGGAGAAAGTCAAAAAGTTTTTTCCTAAGGCCCGAATAATCATCTCCAGCGGCTATCTCTCTGAAGAACTCAAGCAAGAGGCCAAGGAATTAGGGGCCTATGGTTTTCTTAGAAAGCCCTACCGACTTCATGAACTCCTCCAGTTTATGAGGCCCGGGGAGCTTTAAGTGCTACAAGACTTCTGGACCTGGCCTGATTGACGGAACCCGAGAGGCCCCTTATCGTAAAGATGATTTTTGGTATTTGATGGTATTTCATATTCCACAAAGACTTCAGGATTCCTTGTTCTTTTTCCGATCAGGATTGAAAAATCTTCTAAAAAACACCAAAGGAGGATGGTTATGGCTATAAGGGTTGGGATCAACGGTTTTGGCCGCATTGGTCGGTGTATCTATCGGGCCCATTTAAAATATCCGGAGTTCAAAGACATCGAGATCGTCGCTATAAATGACCTTACCGACAATCGCACCCTAGCCCACCTTTTAAAATATGACTCCGTCATGGGGACCCTTCCCCAGGAGATTCAGGCCACCGAGGGCGGGCTCCTCATTGACGGGGAGGAAATTCGGATCTTCAACTTTACCGAACCGGCCCGGATTCCCTGGTCAGAGGTAGGAGTAGACTACGTTATTGAGGCAACAGGACGGTTTACTGACGGCAACCTAGCCCGAGGCCACCTTGATGCTGGAGCCAAAAAAGTGGTCATCACCGCCCCAGCCAAAAACGAAGACATAACCATTGTCATGGGGGTCAACGAAGACGATTATAACCCCCTTGAGCACCATATTGTCTCCAACGCCTCCTGCACCACCAACTGTCTGGCACCGGTGGCCAAGGTTCTCCTTGATCGCTTTGGCATCAGGCGCGGTCTGGTAACCACAGTCCACGCCTACACTAATGATCAGCGTATCCTTGACTTCCCTCACAAAGACCTCCGCCGGGCCCGAGCTGCGGCGGTAAACATGATCCCCACCAAGACCGGAGCGGCAGCAGCAGTGGGCAAGGTCATCCCTGAGCTTCAGGGCAAGTTTGACGGCTTGGCCGTTCGGGTGCCCACCCCAGATGTCTCCCTAATCGATTTGGTCTGTGAGGTAGAGAAGGAGACCACCGTCCCCGAGGTAAATGAGGCCTTAAGGGCCGCCCAGAACCGTTTCCTGGGCTACACCGAAGAGCCCTTGGTCTCCACAGACTTCCTTGGAGACCAGCATTCGGCCGTTGTCGATGGTCTCTGCACCAGGGTTATTGAGGGCTATATGGTCAAGGTGATGGCTTGGTATGATAATGAATGGGGTTATTCAAACCGGGTCCTTGACCTTATTAAGTTTATGGAGAGCAAAAGGGCCGTCTAGATGAAGAATCCTCCCGAAAGCTGCCCTCCAGGGCGTGAGATTCCCCTGGAATCTGACGCCCTGAGGGTCAATCTTCAGGAAACAGCCGTAGAGTCAGTCTGCATTCAGCCTCGCTTTGAGGTCTTAAGGGAAGTAGTCGCCGACTACCAGGGGCTTCGCAAACAGGTAGATCATCTCCTTTTTGAGCTTCACCATCCCTACCGCAACTGGCGCATCATCTTGCCGGAACTACGCTCCTTTGCCCTGAAAAACTTCAAGATCTATGGCCTTCATCCTCGAGGGGCTGAGGCCTCGGCAGCCATTGCCGATGTCTTCATTGACCTCATCTTAGAGGCCAAGGAAGAGGATATCAAGGCCCAGGCTGTAGATGCCCTCTGGGCCTATCTGGAGAAGATCGTTGAGGTCCTTCCGGAAGGACGTCTTCACGACTACTTACCCTTTCTCAACTATATCTTCGGCCGTCTGAATGCCATTCCGGATGAGACTTTTATCTCCCTTATCCAAAGCTACCATTCACTCAAGCGCCTGGGCCGGGGATTGCTTAAGAAGCTTCCGGCTGAGGCTGGGCTTGAGAACTTGGCCCGGCTAATCTACCGAGGGCTGGTGCTCACTTATGAATTCTGGCTCAAAGGACCGGATCCTCTGGCTTGGTTTGCTGCCCAGTGCCGAGGGACTTGCCCCCGGGAGGATGCCAGCCGAATATTTGCCCCCATTGCCCACGAGACCTTGAGACGTCATCTGGCTGTCCTAGAAGCCTTCCCTTACGCCTTGAGCTCCCGGGCCGCTCTTGAAAGGCTTCTAGAGTTTCCAGACTTTATCGATATCATCCGCAACTATAAGGAAGTGGCCCATTACCTGGAAGAGCTCACCCAGGGGCTTGAGGCCGATGACCCTCTACGCAACTGCCACATCTTGTTTCTCTTCCACGTCTTGGAGATAAAGGGGTTGGCCTCTATCCATGAAGAGACCCTCCGGGAGGTCAACCGAATCCTTGTCTCCATGGTCCGCAGGGAGCCGCCGGCCCGGCTGGAGGAATTTATCGTTCGATCCTTCGGGCTTTTGCGAGAAAACGTCGGTGAGTATCCCCATACTGCCCTAGAATGCCTCCGGGCTCTGGGTCATGAGATATTTGATCGAGCCAGTCCCCATCTGGTGGAGCTTTTTCTGGAACAGGTGGTAAAATTTGGCTTTCAGCCCCCTAAGATCCAAGGGGTGGATATAGAATGGCATGTCATCTGCAATCCGGCTCACCTACTCAATATTCGTATCTGGCTGGATCTTATCTGCCGCAATCCCAAGTGGTGCACCACTCTGCTGTCAGCCCTGATCATAAATCTCAAGCTTGCCGGAACCTGCATCCGGGATACCGACCTCTTCCAAAAGGATATCACCAAACTTCTCAACAGCGAGATCGGGCCGGTCTATAATCTGGTCAAACAGTTCTGCCGGATTCTGCCAGTCTATTTTAATGAGATTGGAGCCGAAGGCCTCCTGCGCGATGTCTCCACCGAGCTTGATGAACTCACCCGTCGCCGGGACATACTCGTCCACTTTCTCCGGAAGCAAAGCCACGTAGAGTCCTCCAACCTTATTGTTGATTTTATCGAAGAAATCATCTATTTCTGGCTCACCAAAGACAAAAAAGGGCTCTCCCGCTATGTTCCTTCGGAGGTCTTCGAGGAGATAAGCTCTTCCGGCCCCTTCATCGATGAAGTCCATCAGCTCACCCAACGCCTCTTTAAGGCCTTCTCGCTAAGGGTCCCCCAGGACCTTCTTCGGCTTCCCGAAGAAGACCTAGAGACCTTTGTCTCCAGCCAGGATGATATCTCTGAGCGGGAGAGAAAGCGCCTAGCCTTGCTTATCAAGATGTACCGGCTGGAAAATCTCAAGTACAAGCTGGGAGTAGAGGAAATTTTTTATCATCTGGAGCAGGCCAAGCGCTGGGGTTTTGAAAGACTAGACGAGCTGATCACCGTGCTCAGAGAAGACCGAGATCCAGCTACCTGTCTGGAGGCTATTCTCGATTACCTTGCCTATCTTAAGGAAATCATCCTTTCGCCGGAAAAATTCGAGGCCCGGGAAGATATCTATCACAAACGCCATATCGCCGCCGACATCCCCTCAATGTATGGCCGCTATCACGAACGCAAATTCGACGCCCTGGGGCTTAGTTTTCGTCTAGAAAACCTAGCCAACATCTACTTCGAGCGTCTGATCGAAACCATTGACATCCCCTTCGTCACCCGGGCAACTTTCTACAAGATCCTCAAATGCCTCCGTTTCTTCCAGAGGGCCTTAGAGCTCGAGGGGATAAACTCTAAGAAATTCAACACCTATATTACCCTGTTGGAGAAGTCTCTGGAGATAAGACGCTTTACCTTCACCCAATATGTTGACATCGTCCGGGGGCTCTCTGAAGGCGTCAAGGACATCATCAAGGTTTATTACGTGAGTCCCCACCGGGAGAATCTGGGGATCATCATTCGTCAGTTGGGCCGCGAGAATCTGCTTCCCAAATATCTCTTAGGGGCTGACAAACTCTGCGACCGGGAACTCTTCCACCGGATCTCAGAGAGTTTCTTAAGAGATCAGATTGCCTCGGCTTTTGGTCTCCAGTACTTAGACAATTTTGTCAGCCGTATCTATCATACTATTCTGGAACAAAGAGAAGGCCTCTCCCCAGAGGACCTCGATCTCCTCTTGAGTTATGATCCGGGCCGGGTCATCTGTTTCATCCACCAGCCCAACCCTCTTACCGAAGATCTCATCCACCTGGGAAACAAGGGCTACAACCTCTACCTCCTGGCCCGGGAAGGAATCAGGGTTCCTAGAGGTTTTATTATCACTACTGAGGTCTTCCGTTGCTACAGAATCATTCAGCTTTCGGTCAAGGCCCACGAAGATTTTATCGCCCAGATCAAAGAGGGCATCTATCGCCTAGAGAAAGAAACCGGTCGGATCTTTGGCTCCCCAGAAAATCCCCTTCTTCTTTCCGTCCGCTCTGGTGCCGCCATCTCCATGCCAGGCATGATGGCCACCCTACTCAACGTGGGAAGCAATCCCAATATTATTGAAGGTCTGGCCCAAAAAACTGGCCAGGTCTGGTATGCCTGGGATACCTATCGCCGTTTCGTCCAGAGCTGGGGAATGGCTTTTGGAATGGAACGGGAGATCTTCAACTCCCTTATGCGGAGCCACAAGGAACACTATAGAGTGGCCAAGAAGCGGGAGTTCACCGGGGAGCAGATGCGGGAGTTGGCCCTCCTTTATCGCCAAACCGTTCTTGACTACGGCCTAGAGATCGCCGATGATCCTTGGGAACAGCTCCTGGTGGCCATTCGCTTAGTCCTGGGCTCCTGGGACTCTCCCAAGGCCCGGGCCTATCGACAGATAATGGGTATCTCTGATAATTGGGGAACGGCGGTCATCGTCCAATGTATGACCTTTGGTAATCTCTCCCGTCAGTCAGGAACTGGGGTTCTCTTTACGGCCCCTCCATTTGGCAAACTTTCTCGGGTCGTCCTCTGGGGGGACTATACCCCGGGAAACCAGGGAGAAGACATCGTCTCGGGCCTGGTAACTACCTACCCCATCTCCATAGAGCAGAAAAAGCGAGAGGGTCGCGAAGATGAGCTTGCCCTAGAGGAGGCCTTCCCTGAGATATACCGCGCCCTTTACCGGATCGCCCAAGAACTGGTCTATCGCAAAAAATGGAGCCCTCAGGAGATTGAATTCACCTTTGAAGGCCCTGAGGCCGACAAACTCTTTATCCTCCAGAGCCGAGACATGGTCACCAAAGAGGACCGGGAGCGGGTCCCGGTCTTTGTTCCTTCAGAGAGGCTGGAAGCCAGTTTCATGGCCCGAGGCATTGGGGTAAACGGCGGAGCCCTCTCAGGGCTTGCAGTCTTTAGCCTTGAAGATATCAAGGAACTCCGTTTTCGCGAGCCCGAAACTCCCCTCATCCTTATCCGTTCAGACACTGTACCTGACGACATCCAGGAAATTTCTCTGACCGACGGTCTCCTTACAGCCAAAGGCGGTCAAACCTCTCACGCGGCCATTGTGGCCGCTAGATTGGGCAAGACCTGTGTTGTCGGCTGTCAGCCCATGGTCGTCGTGGAGCAAAAAGGCTATTGTCGCTTCAACGGCCATATCGTAAAGAAAGGAGACTGGATCAGTATTGACGGAGTGCGGGGCCGAGTCTATCTCGGCCGGCATCCGATCCAGGAAGAGGTCAAGTTCGCTCTGCAATAGGAAAATGCAAGGAGGAGGCAGAAAGATGACGGAGGCCAAAAGTCCACTCAAGTTGGGAATCAACGGGCTGGGAAGAATCGGCAAGCTCTCTGTCTGGCACCATGTAGCCCGGAAGCATTTTTCAGAAATCGTGGTCAATATCGGTCGAGAGGTCGGAAGAAGCCTCGAGGACATCGCCCACTATATCGAAAAAGACAGCACCTACGGCCGACTTAACGTCTACCTTTATGGCCACAATTCCAGCCGGGTCATTGAAAACCTGAACGAAGCCGAAGGCACCATGACCATCGATGGGGTACCGGTGAGGATTCTTCGGGAAAGCCGCAATCCCGCAGGTATTAACTGGCGCAAGTACGGAGTTCGGCTGGTAGTTGACTCCACTGGCCGTTTTACGGATCCTACCAAACCGGCCAACGAACCGGGAGGGGCTCTGAGAGGACACCTTGAGGCCGGTGCGGAAAAGGCTATTCTCTCGGCCCCGTTTAAGATCAAAGATAAAGAAAAGACCATCCCTGAAGATGCAGTCACCACGGTGATGGGCATAAACGAAGACGACTACAACCCAGCTAAGCACCATCTCATCTCGGCGGCCAGCTGCACAACTACCTGCCTAGCTTACATGATCAAGCCCCTTATTGATCATTTTGGAGCCGACAGGATCCTTACGGCCTCAATGGTCACCGTCCATGCAGCCACAGGCAGCCAGATGGTTCTCGATCGACTCCCGGCCCCAGGGGCCAAGGACCTGCGTAAGAATCGAAGCATCTTCAACAACATCATCCTTACCACTACAGGGGCCGCTAAGGCCTTAGGACTGGTCATCCCGGAGATGAAGCGTATCGGCTTCATTGCCGAAAGTGTCCGCATTCCGACTTCCACTGGCTCCCTGATAATCCTTACAGTCAACATCCATGATGAAAGTGTAGAGAACCGGGTCACCCGGGAGGTGGTCAACGAAATCTACGCCCGAGCAGCTGCCGGCCCGATGAAAGAATACTTGGTCTATACCGAGGAGCAGAATGTCTCTGCCGATATTATTGGTTATCCTCGAGCGGCGGCCATTATTGAAGCCTCTGAGACGCACACCCGAACAGCGACCATCAGGGTCGATGTCTCTAAGGCCTGTGGGGAGGTCTCCGAAGAGACCCTCAAGGCCTTGGAATGCCCTCTGGTGGAGGTGCCGGTTACCCAGGTAGTCATCTACGGTTGGTACGATAATGAGCTTGGAAGCTATACCAATATGCTTGGCGACCTCACCGTCCACATCGCCGGGAAGATGAGTTAGCAGGAGGCTTTCATGAAGTACATCAATGAGTTGCCCATCAAGGGCAGGCGGCTTCTCATAAGGGTAGATTTCAATGTACCCCTGGATGAGGAAGGCAATATTACCGATGACACCAGAATCCGGGCAGTGCTTCCAACGATAAACTATGCCCTGGACGAAGGAGCAGCCCTTATCCTCTGCTCCCATATGGGGCGGCCTAAGGGCAAAAGGGATGATCGTTTCAGCCTTAAGCCGGTGGCCAAACGCCTCTCCAGGCTTCTGGCCAAAGAGGTCATTATGGCTCCGGATTGCGTCGGAGACGAGGTAAGGCGGCTCTGTGAGGGCCTTTCTCCGGGAGAGATTGTCCTTCTCGAAAATCTCCGATTCCACGAGGGGGAGACCAAGAACTCCCCTGAATTTGCCCGTCAGCTGGCTGATCTGGCCCAGGGATACATAAATGATGCCTTTGCCGTCGCCCATCGGGCCCACGCCTCCGTCGTCGGTGTCCCAGAGTTTGTCGATCTCTGTGGGGCCGGCTTCTTGATGAAGCGAGAGCTTTCCTACTTTCACCGAGCCCTTGAAGAACCAGCCCGACCGCTGGTGGCTATTGTCGGCGGGGCTAAGGTTTCAAGCAAGCTCGGGGCTCTGGAAAACCTCCTTAAAAAAGTAGATAAGCTCCTCATCGGAGGGGCTATGGCCAACACCTTTGTCAAAAGCCAGGGCTTTGAGGTTGGCCGTTCCAAAATAGAAGATGATCTCCTGGAAACAGCCTCCCGGCTCATCAAACAGGCCAAAGAGCGGGGGGTTAAATTCTATCTGCCTGTAGATTGTGTAATCGCTGATAAGTTCGACGCCCGGGCAGAGATCAAGATTGTCCCTATCCAGGAGGTCCCTCCGGAATGGTACATTATGGACATTGGCCCAGCCACGGTGAGGCTTTTTACTGAGGCCCTCCATAATGCCCGGACCATTGTCTGGAATGGACCAATGGGGGTCTTCGAGATGGACGCCTTCTCCCGGGGAACTATGGCTATGGTTAGGGCCGTGGCCTCATCTTACGCCCTGACCATCGTCGGCGGAGGAGATACTGATGTTGCCGTCCATCGGGCCGGTGAATCAGACAATATCTCCTATATATCCACTGGAGGCGGGGCCTTCTTGGCCTTGCTTGAAGGCAAGACTCTTCCAGGAGTGGCAGCCCTGGAGAAGTGTGACCCAGATAGAAGGAGGCACCAATGACCAGGATCCCCCTTATTGCCGGAAACTGGAAGATGTACAAGACCATTGCCGAGGCCCAGGAGCTGGCTCAGGGCCTGGTTGAGGCCTGTCAGGGGCTTGAAGACTGCGAGATTCTTGTCTGCCCCCCTTTTACGGCCTTAAAATCCGTAGCCGAAATAATCTCCTCAAGTCCTATTAAACTGGGGGCTCAGAACTGTTATTTTGAAGACCAAGGGGCCTTCACCGGAGAGATATCGCCCCTGATGCTTAAAGACGTTGGCTGTAGCTACGTCATTCTGGGGCATTCTGAAAGGCGCCATATCTTTAAAGAGACCGATGAGCTGATTAACCGGAAGGTCAAGGCGGCTATAAAGCATAGATTGGCTCCCATCCTCTGCCTGGGCGAAAGGCTGGAAGAACGGAAGGCCGGAGAAACCTTTAAGGTAGTAGAAGGGCAGCTCCGGGCAGGGCTAGACGGTTTAGGTCCAGGGGACCTTGGGGATCTGGTCATTGCCTATGAACCGGTTTGGGCTATCGGCACCGGACAGACGGCTACTCCGGAGCAGGCCCAAGAGGTTCACGTCTTCATCAGAGAGATCCTTAGAGCATCCTGGGGCGAGGCCCTTGCCAAGGACCTGAGAATATTGTATGGAGGCAGCGTTAAGCCAGATAATATTGATTCTCTGATGGCTCAGCCGGATATCGATGGCGTCTTGGTAGGCGGAGCCTCACTTAAGGCCGAAAGCTTTATCCGAATAATAAAGTATCAAGGTTAACGGAGCATCAAAGTATGCATACCCTTTTAATAGTCATTCATGTTATTGTCTGCCTCTTTTTGATTGCAGTGGTCCTTATGCAGGCAGGTAAAGGGGCAGAAATTGGGGCTGTTTTTGGTTCAAGCCAGGCCATCTTTGGCGGGGCCGGGCCGGCTACTTTCTTAAACAAGGTAACCACGGTCCTGGTAATCCTTTTCTTTATCACCTCCCTCTCCCTGACCTACCTTGCGGCCAAGGGAGGTAAGGGATCCGTGGTCGAAAAATTTACCCCCCCGGCCCAAACGGAATCACATCAGGAGCCCCCAGTTCCCCCTGGTGGCTCACAACCGGCCCCTGAGAGTAGCAAATAAAGAGCACACCTTGAAATAGGAACTAAATGCGATTAATATTTCTTTTGCTCCCGGTTGCCGAGGTGGTGGAATTGGGAGACACGCTGTCTTGAGGGGGCAGTGGGCGTGAGCCCGTGCGGGTTCGAATCCCGCCCTCGGCACCAAAATCTGTGGTACGCGGGGTGGAGCAGTCCGGTAGCTCGTCGGGCTCATAACCCGAAGGTCGGAGGTTCAAATCCTCCCCCCGCTACCACTTTTGTCTCTCCTATTTAAGGCCCAACGAGCCTTCCCTCCAGATAAATTTTAGGTTCGCTAGAGTAGCGATTTTTTTAGATTTTAAACCCGGTAACCCTGTTTCTCCCGGTCATCTTGGATTTATAAAGGGCTCTGTCTGCCAGATCAATAAGGTCATTTTTGTCAATTCCTTTTTGGCCGTCATAAGAGACAACTCCGATGCTAATTGTCACCAAGACTTGCTTACCGTTAAGCAAGATAGGGCTTTGCTGTACTTTTCTTCTTAGCCTTTCAGCAAGGCTTAGTGCTCCTGTAAGGGGGGTTTCCGGAAGGATAATGGCAAACTCTTCTCCACCATATCTAGCAACAAGATCACAAGATCTTACGGATTTAGTAAAGATTTGGGCCAAAGTTTTCAAAACTATATCTCCATAAACATGGCCGAACGAATCATTAATCTTCTTAAAATAGTCAACGTCTAGCATCAGTAGGGAAAGGGGACGCCGATAACGCTGGGCTCTAATTATTTCCTTCTCTAACGTCTCCTGAAAATATCTGTGATTGTAGAGACCGGTAAGACCATCTTTGTAGGCAAGTTCCCGCAATCTTTTATTGGCCTCTAACAGTTCTTTGGCCAGTTTTTCTGCCCTTTCTTTGGCCTGTTTATGGGCAACAAGAAGTTGAGCATAAGAAATATTGAGTTTGGCTAACTCATCATTAGCTTCCTGCAGTATCTGTGAATAGGGCCTGAGTCCATCTGGATTAAGATCAAAAAGAGCTAATATATCGACGGCTTCTTGACCAATTTTGTCTAGAAAATCCTCAGCCTCATGCTCGTTCATACCTAGCATATTCTTAAAAACTCTATTCATCGTCTGGAGTTTATCCAGACTCCGGGAACCAAAGTAGATGGAAGAACAAAGATCGGCCATACAAAGGATTCGAGAAGGATCAAGGTTGTGGTTACAGGAGGAAAGATCATGGTGATGGTGGGCTATCGGCGAATAGATACTCTCTGGCAATCCCCAGTCTTCCAAAAGCTCCCGACCGACTTCCTGATGGTCAAAACCGAAGACCAGCCTTTCGGCCTCGATTACAGAGAGCCCTTTGGCCCGCTTCTCATCAAAGACTCTCTGGTAATCTAAGGGCCGACAGAGATACATGACCAAGACACCAAGATCCATCAAAAGACCAGCCACAAAGAAGGGTTCGGTCCGGAGAGACCTTATCCTGGCTATCTCAGAGGCTGCTGTTGCCGAAAGGACCGCCCGCCTCCAGAAGAGATCAAAGTCAAAGCCATTCTGTCTCTCCCCCTTGAGACCCTTTACGATAACAAAGGAAAGGGCAATATTCTTCAGGGCCTCAAGTCCGATGAAGTTTACGGCCTGAGTGAGATCGTCTATCCTGTTAGGCCGGCCGTAAAAGGAGGAGTTGGCGAAACGCAGGATCTTGGCCGTAAGGGCCGGATCAGAAGAGATAATTTCGGCAATCCGGACCAAGGAGGTCTCCTCTCCCCTTAGAGTCTCCAGAATCTTAACAGCAATCGCCGGGGGAGAGGGAATTCTTATCCGGGCCCCTTGGGCTAAGCATTCCAAAACACCCATACCAATGCCTCCAGATCAAAACTTATCAAAACTAGCTAAAAATTATAAACTAATACTCTACCAACTTCTCGTTATTTCGGTAATAACAGGACTC